>CAZGEE010000441.1:0-2500 GCA_964525035.1 uncultured Anaerolineales bacterium | reverse complement strand
GTCCATGGCCACGAAGGACCGGCCCCGGGCGAGGGCGTCGACGAGCTCGCACTCGGCCTGCTCGCCGTCGTCGGGCAGGCCTTCGTGGAGCACGTGTGTTCGTACGGTGCGAAAGGCTTCCTCGTGCGGCAGCAGTTCACGGAGGAAGGGCAATTTCCGCGCGTGGTTGTCGAGCGAGCCGATGCCCGCCACGCGCCGCTGTGCGCCGAGGCGATCCCAAATCCGCAGGACCTTCGGGTGCGGACCGCTAACGAGCGACCGCGAGTTCATCCACAGCCTGGGGAGACGCCACGGCGTGATGCCGTCGCATACGTCGTGGAGGTACGACCAGACTTCCAGTCCGCAGAACGCCTCGGTGTCCCAGTGCTTCCAACCCCGCGGCGCCCGGGGGTACCCGGGCATGTGCGCGGGTTCCGGGTGGGCGATGAAGTTGCGGGATCCCTGCCGATGCGCCGACTCCAGCGCCGCCCGGGCGTCCAAATCTCGGCAGGCATCCGGATCGGGCAGGCCGAACGCGAGAAAGTGCGCGTGCGCCTTGCGTCCGATTTCCGGGGCCGACGCGCAGAGCAACGGGCCATGCCAGCCGGAGAGCCCGTGGGTCCGGCAGGAGTCGCGGAAGTGGTCGCTCACCACGAGGAAATCGAGGCCGGCCTTCGCCGCCGAGGCGATGACTTCTTCGGCCGGGCTGTGCCCGTCGCTGAAGCGGGTGTGGACGTGGATGGCGCCGACGAGTTCGCGCTCAGGCGTCATCGTTGTCCTCCCGCCGCTCAAACTCACGCCGCGCTTCCCTGACCGACACGTCGGGGTGGACTACGTTAAGCACGCCGCCGGGAAGGACTGCGAAAAACATGGCTGCGCGGAACAGCAGCGCCATGGCCAGTGCGAGGGCCAGGGCTTCGAACTGTGTTCCGACGTTCAGGATGTCGCGGGAAAAATATCGCTGGCAGAGGCCTTCGATGACGCCCAGGGCCCCGATGCTCGGGAAAAAGACCGCGGCGATCCAGACGATGGGCATGTAGATGAGGAAGTAGAGCGGGCTGGTCTCGATTCCGAGGGCCCGGGCACAGAAGTACACGCTGGCGATGCTGACCAGGTGAGCGCCCCAGGAGTAGAGGACCCCCGTTGCAATCATCCGCTTGTGGTTGCGATAGATCAGCACGGCCGTGTCCAGCCGTCGCACCATCTTGCGGAACGGCAACCTGGCGAGGAGCCGGTCGATGCGGAGCCGCCTGCGCACCCGCCGGCTGTAGAGGATCACGCCGCCGAGTGTCATACCCCCCAGGAAGATGAAGATCAGATATCGCACCTCCCCGATGGCCGGATCGTTCCAGCGGGAAATGACCGCCGCCACGCACAGCAGGGCCATGCCGATGGTGCCGACCAGCCGGTCCAGGAATACCGTGGTCACGGCCTCGGCTTTTCTCTCGGTGCGTTTCACGATGTAGTAGCCCTTCACCACGTCGCCCCCGGTGACCCCGAGCATGAAGGTATTAAAGAAGAACCCGATGGCCGTGAGCCGCCACGACTGACCCACGGTGAGATGGAGTCCCTGGGCCCGGAGTAGCATCCGCCACCGGAAAGCGCCGAACACGGGCGACAGGCTGTAGGCGAGCACGGCAGCGACGAACCATGGCCACTGGCCGTCGTGAAACACGTCGTGAAAGACGTGCAGGAAGCCCTGGGCGACGATCGGCGTCCCCGTGGCCTCGTCGCGGGCCACCTCGCTGATTGCTTGGGTCCGGGTTTCTCCCGAGGTCAGCTCCAGGGTGACCGAGTCCTCGGTGCGCGACCGAATCCAGCCGTGCAACGTCTCGTTTTCGGCCTCGGGGACCTCGAGCACGACGCGGTCGAGGAAGTCGACGTTCCAGACCACGTAGGTGATGCACAGCGCGCTGACGGCGATGCGGACGGCCAGCCAAAGGATTTTGCGGGATCGTGGGGTCATTCGCTTGCCGGGCAGCGGCCTTTCCGGTTGCGGATGAGTTCGAGAAACGCTTCGAGCCGCGTGATGCTGCGTCCGTCCAGCGGGCCCGGGCGGTCGTACTCCAGCGTCAGGACCGGGAGGCCCACCGCCTCGCGGATCAGCCGGTCCTGGATGTGCCGAAAGCAGAAACTCTGAACGTAGTGAATCAGCCCGTCGATCCGCCGACGAGCGACTTCGCTGTTCATATCGGCAATCCGGCCGCCGATTCCGTAGGGGTACGTATAGGCCAGGTACTGCCGAACCAGGTCGCGGCTTTCGGGCAACATGGCGAACTGCCGCTGGAACTCGTTGTAGACCACTTCCGCGCCGGCCGAGGACAGGAACTCGTAGAGGTTGTCGCAGATCGGAGGAATCCCGAGGTAGCCCAGTCGGATCTCGGGCCGGCGCCCGGGCCGGGCGTGGGCCTCCGCGAGCCACGCCCGGGCCCGGGCGTAATATCGGGCCGGGTCCCCGGCGAAGTCGCTGGCCCCGACGAGCCAGAGGTGGTTCTCACCGCCGCCCGCGCGTCCCTCTCGC
>CAZGEE010000440.1:0-2501 GCA_964525035.1 uncultured Anaerolineales bacterium | reverse complement strand
GCCAGCCGAGCCCGCAAGGGCCCGCGGTCGGTCGCGTAGGCGTAGAGATTGGCCCCGAAGTCGAAGAGCTGCCTCCGGGCGGTCACCGCCATCGTGTTCCACGAACAGGAGATGTCGGTAAGGGCATAGAACATGATGCTCCGCACCCCGTCGTCCATGTGTTTCATGTAGGGCAGCCGGCGCTTGATCCGCTGGTCGGCCTCGTACACCGGGTGCTCGTCCGTGACCACCTCCAGCTCCCACTCCGGCCAGATTTCCTTGCAGATGCCCTCCCACCACCGGCGGATGCCCATGTTCCCGCAGGAGGCCTCGAACAGGATCGTGCCGCCCGTGTCGGTATAGCGCCGCAGCTTCTCCTTCTCCTCGTCCGAGAGCGGGATTTCCGACTCGGCCGTGACGTACAGGATCGGCGCGTCGTGCCACTCCTCGACCGGGGCGTCCAGCGTAATCACCTGCCACTGGACGGGTTGCTCCTTGATGCCTCCTACGTAGCGGGCCAGGTTCGCGGCGTCGCGCGGGTGATTGTCCCACTCGCCGTCGAATTTCAACTTGTTCAGCAGTATCGGGGCCCGACCCTTGACGAGGAAACAGATCGCATACACCGTGTCCGACGGGGTCTCGCCCCCGAGGTGCCACTGCCCGCTCCCACCTTGCCGGCCGACGAGGTACTCCGCTCCCTCGGCATACCAGTCGTGCGTGCCGAAATACTTGAGTCCCGCGGCAAGACCCACCCGCTCGCAGGAATAGAGCCAGTAAAGCGTCCAGCGGCGCGGATTGCCCCCAGGGTTGGGATGAACCTGGAAGTTCTGCCCCAGCCAGTCGAGCCCTCTCTCAATTGCCTGGTCGACCTCGCGGGGCCTCTGCTTGGACTGGCCACCCGAACAGGGGCACCCCAGGCCACGGTAGAGATAGTCGCGCGTGATGTACAAGCTGGCCACAGCCGCGGCCGTCATGGAACCGTAGGACTCCATGCTGCCCCGGCCTGCCTGGAACCCGGGGCGACAGCCGTAATTCCAGCCCCCGTCGGGTCGCTGGTAGTCCAGGTAGAGTCTCTGCGTCCTGGCGAAGGGTTCCTTCGGAAGCTCGAATCCCGCCATCACCGCCTCGGACAGCGCAAGGACGGCCATCTGCGTATTGCTGAAGTCCCACCCGCGTTCGAGCCGGCCCGCCTCGTCCAGCGAGCCGTAGTTCCACTGCCCCGCTGCCCCCTGCGCATGCTGCAGCCAGGCCAGGTCGCGGAGGATCACCTTGCGTGCACGGGCCTTCAGCTCGGGCCGGAGGTCCCTGTACAACCGGGCAATCGCAATGACCCGCGGCGCGACAGCATAAGTCTGGTCGAGCTCGAGCTTCAGCATGGCCTCGAAAGCCTTCCGCATGCCCTCGTGCTCCATCTTGACGCCGCCGAAGGCCAAGCCGACCATGACCCAGCAGTCGTCGCCGCCACGGATCGGTCCGCCCGCCGGATCCCACTGCATCTCCCCGGTTTCCGTGAACAGGCCGTGGTCCTTCTGGAGCCCGAGCAGATACGCGACGCCCCGGTCAATGGCCCGCTGGACCTGATCGTCGGTCACCGCACCTCGGGCAGGCAGGCCCCGCGAGAGCACCACTCCCGCCAGCACAATGAGCAATAGCGCCAGTCTTCGACCGTCCATACCCACTCCAGAGCAGAAGATATGCATCAGTGCCGCGCCGCCCGCGCTATAGTTTCGAGTCGCACTCGCCGACAGGAAATGGTATAGGGTAATGCTCCGGGCGACAACCCCGTTCCAGGGAACTTCGCATGGACATCCGGCCGGTTAAGGACTCGGAACTGGTGGCGGCCTCCCGGCTCACGCTCGGGGAGCTGCCTCGATCCCAGGAGCGGGCCCGCCGGGTACTCGTCGATGCGCCCCGACGCATCGGGCTGGACCCGAGCCGGCAGGTGGTGGCGGCGGAGGCTGCAACACTTTACGGCGCTTGCATTTACGTGCTTTCCGCCGGGCACTCGGCCACAGTGCTGACCCCGGGTCTGTCGAAGGACTGCCCGCCGAAGGACCGGGAGAATGTCTGCCGCGAGTTGATTGCCGGTGCGGCCGAGGCCGCCCGTCGGGCAGGCGCACGTTTCATCCAGAGCCTGATGGAAGAGTCCCCAAGGGAATTCATGGGCCGCTGCTTCGAGGCGGCCGGGCTTGGACTGTTGGCACGGCTCCTGTACATGGAGGCAAGCGCGGAACGAACGGAAGCCCCGCCCCCTCTGTCTGAGCTGACTTGGGAAACCTGGCGCCCCGAAATCGGGGAGGATTTCGCCCGCCTGATCGAGCGGACCTACCGCGGCAGCCTGGACTGCCCCGGGCTCAACGGCGTTCGCCCGATGGAAGACGTGATGGCCGGCCACCGCGCTTCCGGCATGTTCACGCCCGAGGGCTGGACACTGGTCCGCGCAGGAGGGGAACCCGTGGCCGGAGTCCTCGTGAACCGCCTGGCCAACCGGGACGCCTGTGAGTTGGTTTACATGGGCGTCG
>CAZGEE010000439.1:0-2503 GCA_964525035.1 uncultured Anaerolineales bacterium | reverse complement strand
GGACATGTCCGCCGTGGCCATGCTCACCGGCGGGCACCCGGAACGCTCCAACAGGTCGCCGATGGGGTCGTAGGTCACGATGCTCAGTTCCTCGGGGATCCGGACCGGCCGGTCCTGGAACCCGTCGACGAAGCTTTCGCAGAGGATCCCGTATGCGAACACCAACGCGGTCGGCGGGTCACGAAGGCTCAGGAGTTGCTCGACGTACCGGGGCACATCCCGCTCGGCCGTCACGTACCCGACGGGCATCGAGCTGGAGTTCAGGAGGCCGGAGCGTTGCAGGGAATCCAGCCAACCCCGAACCCGGTGGCGACCCTTCTTCAACCGCCGGTCAAACGCGTTCGAAACAAGTGTCACGTTGCGGTGCCCCAGCGTCTGAAGGTGGGACACCACCCGGCCCGCAACGTGGTACTCGTCCAGGTTCACCGAGGGCAGCGGAACCGACGGCACATCGCTGTTCAACAGAACCAGCGGGAAGCGTTGCCTGTACAGAACGTGGAGCGAGGCAACGTACTCGGATCGAACGCCCACGGCAAAGGCGGCGTCGAATCCCCCGTCCACGAGTCTCTGGGCGAACGCCACCGGTTCGAGCACCGGCCAGGGGACCAATTCGATCTCCATTTCGCCTTTTCGAGCTTCGCGCCGGGTCGCAGCCAACAACTCGCGGAAGAAAGGTGTGCCGGCGGCCGGCGGAAAGGCCCCGGGATACAGCAGGGCCAGACGGTGAAGCTCTTTCCGCCCGGACCGACGGGCCAGCAATTCCCGAGCGCGGTCCCCGGCACCCGGAACCGGCACCGCCCGGTGACGAGGGCGCACCGAAACCAACCCGTGCTGTGCTCCCGCGCGAAGCGCCTTCAGCATCGTGGCGTGAGAAACGCCGAACAACGTCTCCATGCGCCGCGTCGGCGGAAGGCGACCGCCGGTCCACTCCCCGGCCGCCAACCGCCGCAGCAACTTCTCAAACGTGCTGTCCGTTACCGTCCTGCGCGTCAATGCACTTCCCTCCGCACGGATAAGAGGGCGGCCCGCCCGGCCGCCGCCTCGGTTGCTTGGTATCATCCCTCGCACGCCGGCTGGCCGGAAGACGGCCGTGTCAGAGCAAATCCTTCTGGTTCACCTCGCTGGTCTAAGTTCAGTATACTTTAGACCCCCTCGGGGGCAAAAATCCCGCAAAAAATCCATGAAAAATGGCCGGGCGAAGCGGCTGCAACGGCTAACTCCTTGAACAACATAAGATTAGGAACGCCTGGCAAAGGCGAGGAGGAATTCACGGCAAGACATGCATCCCTTCCATCCTGCGATATCCGGAGTATACTGGAAATGTAAGGCCCCACTGAGCATCAGCCCACAAGGTTTGGTGCTCACGAGCAGACCGTTGAACCGGGTCGCCCCGCCCGGTTCCGTGCCGCCCGAGAGGGGTGATGCGCTGGGAACGGAAAAGGGGCAGCAGGAGACCGCACGCGGTTTCCTGCTTTTTTTTCGCCGAAACCTGCAGAGTGCCGTGGACTCCACCGATGGACAATTCCTTCGTTCGGTCCTATCATAACCTTCCTGACGGCTCGTTCTGCGGAGAAGGTCCATCCCGATGCGTGTCCTGATTCTTCAACCTGTTCCGCCGAAAAGCTGGCCATGGCGGCGCGACTACGTGGACGCAGTGGCTCGGCTGGGGGCCCGCCTCCGGGAACACGGTCACGAAACGAGCCTGCTGACGTTTCACCAGTACGACGAAGAATCCCTTCGACTGAAGGTCGCCGACTGTCGCCCCGACCACGTGATCATCTACCTCGAAAGCTTCTACGTGGACCTTGTCCGGCGGCTAACCGAGTACATCTCCCGCCGCTACTACCTGCCGATCATAAT
Source organism: uncultured Anaerolineales bacterium (assembly GCA_964525035.1). GTDB lineage: Bacteria > Planctomycetota > Phycisphaerae > FEN-1346 > JAACEH01 > CAZGEE01. The sequence goes on along the minus strand of CAZGEE010000439.1, from coordinate 643 downwards.
CGGGGGCCCGCACGCGACCGTGGCGCCCCACAAGACGCTCAGCCTGATCGGCGTCGAAGGCGTGATCCTCGGCGAATGGGACCGCGCGGTGCCCCGCTATCTCGAAGCCCGGCGGGTGGGACCCGATTACGTGAACACCCCGGGCTTCTGGTTCCAGGCCGAGGCCGGGATCGTCCGGAACAGCCTCGCCGAACCCGAGCCGCCCGAGGAAATGGTTCCGCTGCCGGACCGCAGCCTTTACAGTGCAGGGCAGATCGTGGACGGCCGAGGCCGCGTCGACATTCAGGGAACTCGGGGATGCCGGTTCTATTGCGGCCACTGCCAGATGGACCTGGCGGCGGGCCTCTACGAAGAACAGGAGTTCCAGTGGCTCCGGCGCCGCCCCGTGGAGGCCATCGCTCGCGAGATCGACCATTTGCGTACGACCTACCCCGCTATGCGCAGCGTGCGATTCGCCGGGTGCGCGTTCGCATTGGACACGCAGTACCTGGCGGCGCTGGCGGACGCGATCTCCGGACCGCACCGGGTGCCTTTCTCGGCGGAGGTCAAGACCAGCGAACTCGACAGCGACGTCGCCCGGACGTTGAAGCAGGCCGGCTGCTTCGAGGTCGAGCTCGATGTGCTGAGCGGGTCGGATTTTCTC
>CAZGEE010000438.1:0-2505 GCA_964525035.1 uncultured Anaerolineales bacterium | reverse complement strand
GGCCTCGACCCCGGTGCTCCTGGTGGACGCAGACGGCGCCGATCAAGGCGCACGGGATGCGGCACGGCCCGACGCGGTAGGTCTGGAGGTCGGCGCCGAGAAAACCGACCGCGCGTCCGCCCTCGGCGACGACGAACAGGTTCTCCGCGTTCTCCGGCGACAGGAATCGAGGGAACAGGTTCGTCACGCCGCGCGGCCGCCCGGCGGACTCGCGGAACACGTGTTCAACGAGACGGACGATCACCGGGAGGTCGTCGGGCCGGGCTGTGCGCGGTCCGTTCATCGTGAGGGCCCTTCGATCGGTTGAGGGTTTCCAGCATAGCAGACGAACGGGAAGGGGCAAGGGGGCGATGCGGCGCAGCGTCTCCGGCCGGGGGGCGACTTCGCGGGAGAGCGGCCGGGCAGAAGAAAACGGCGAGCCGGGGCGGCGATTCTCAGCTCCCCGGCTCGGCCGTCAACAAGGGGGTCTCGCGTTGTCCTGCGCCATGGTGGCGCTTCGCCCGCAACCGGGCGATTCGAGGTCCCGGACCCCGTCGGCTCGGCACTGCAGGTCACGTCCGACTCGGACAGGCGACCGTTTCCGGGACTCGAGCGTTTTCAGGGCGGCTGCCCGGGCCGCTTCCGAACTCGGGAGCAAGGAGGAGGGACTCCCGCGAAAGCGACCCCTTGGGCAGCCTGGCTTGGGTTCGGTTTCCCGGGGCGGCGAGCCGCCCCGAACTGTTCACCGCCAGCGCGGCTTGGCCGTTTGCCTCTTGCGCTTCGTCCCGGCGCGCTTTCGCGCCACCTTTTTCCTGGCCTTCTTCCGGCTCGTTTTCTTTCGTGCAGTCTTTCGCCTGGTGGTCTTCTTCTTTTTCTTTTCGGCCGTTTTGCGCTTGGCTTTCTTCTTGGTGGTTTTCTTTCTGGCGGTTTTTCGCCTGGCTTTTTTCTTCGCGGTCTTCTTCTTGGCCTTTTTCTTCCTCGTGGCTTTCTTTCTTTTCGCCGAGGAACTCTTCTTCTTTCTGGTCTTTTTCTTTGCCGCTCTCTTCTTGGCCATCACAGGTCTCCTGAAAACCGCCGAGCCGTACCTGTCCCGGACAGGACCGTCCCGCCCGCGAGGGATTGGGTCCGGTTGTCTGGCGACCTCCGGCCCCGTTGCGGGCGTTGCCGGAAGCCTTTTCGGCGAAGCGGGCCGCCCGGTCGGCGCAGCCGGCGCCGGCCGATCAGGAACCTGCCGCGGCCTGGGGCACCGGCCGGGACTCCTCCGCCGAAGCAAAGGCACTGCTCACGCTGTAGTTGCCCCGCCTGCGATCCTTCAGCTCTCCGAGCTTCGACTTGTTCCAGTTCGTAATGCGGCTGAAGTATCCCACGATGCGCGTGATGCCGTAGACGTTCTCGCTTTCGCAGTAGTCGCAGAAGCTCTGCAGCCGCGGGGTCCACCGCCCGCAGTCGTTGCAGATGGTGAATTCCGGGCTGATGGTCAACTGGGCGGTCTGCGTCTTCTCGAACGTCTTCCTGACCAGGGCCAGGACGCTCTCGGCCGGCGGACGCTCTTCCCCGACGAACGCGTGCGTGATCGCCCCGGACTCGATCATCGGGTGGAACATCGCCTGGGTCTCGATCCGCGTCATCAGGTCCACCTGGGCGTTGGCGCGGAGGTGGATCGAGTTGGTGTAGTAGATGTCATCGTCTTCGGGGCTGCCCTGCAGGAGGTCCCGCGACTGGGGCCACTCGCGGTAGTCGATCTTGGCCAGCCGTCGGGCGGCGCTCTCGGCGGGCGACTCCTCGAGGGTGAGCTTCAGGCCGTGCGTCCGGCCCAGCTCCTTGGCCCGGAGGTGCATGTGCGCGATGGTCTTCAGGGCTTCGGCGAGGACGGCCCGGCCCTCGTGGAGTTCCTGCCCCGTGATGTGGTGGATCGCCTCGTTGAGTCCGATCAGGCCGATGATGTAGGTGGCCTGGTCGAGGTCGACGTACGGCCGACCGTCCTTGGCCTCCTTGCCGATCTGCCACAGCGGCATCTCGGGACCGGCCATCAGGCGGGAGATGAACTCCCGTTTCTCGTGGTGCGCCTTGACGGCGAGGTCCATGCCGCGGTTGATCTCCGCGAGGAAGCCCTCCCAGTTGCCCGGCCCCGCCCGGTACGCGGCCTGCGGAAGGTTGACCGTGACGTTCTGGAACCCGCAGAAGCGCATGGACTCCGGGTGGCGGACCATTTCGTCGTCTTCGATCGTGGTCCGCAGTCGGCAGCAGGCCGACAGGGTCACGTCCTCCTTGTCCTGCCCGTTCGGCCGATCGAAGATGAAGTACGGCACGCCGTTGTCGCTGGCGATCCGGCAGGCGTAGTCGAGCAGCTCACGCTGCTTCGGGTCGGTGAACGACTCCTCGGTGATGTGCAGGTCGCACTTCGGGAACGCGAACAGGTGCCCGTCCCGGTCGCCCGAGCGCCACACGTCGAGCATGGCCTTGCAGAACCGCCGGGTGGCCTCCTCGTAGTCCCCGTAGGTCCGCCCGGTGTACCGGCCGCCCGGG
>CAZGEE010000437.1:0-2507 GCA_964525035.1 uncultured Anaerolineales bacterium | reverse complement strand
GCCACTCTCGCCGCTCACGACGAACACGGGCAGGTGGGGCCAGAACAGCGCTTACGAGCGACCTCGATGACCGACGTGAAGATGAACCTGCGCGGGCTGTTGGAGAAGACCGCCGACGCCAATCTCTTGCGCGAGATGATCGGCTTCGCCGCCGAACGGCTGATGGAGCTGGAGGTGGGCGAACTCGCTGGCGCCGGCTACGGGGCGAAGAGTGCCACGCGGAAGGCCCAGCGCAACGGCTACCGCGAGCGCGACTGGCACACCCGCGCCGGCACGGTCGAGCTGCGCTGCCGACACTGCGGCCGGACGGTCCGCTTCTCAGCCTCGATCTTCCCGGGCCGACCCGCTCACTAGAGCCGGACGCGCGTTCGGCTATAGCGAACACCCGTCCCGCTTCGTCCCCCCTACTCCCGTTTTGTCCCGCGCTCTTTTGACGATTTCCGCCGCCACGTTATGACAAAGCGGCGCAGCGCCGCGCCCTTCGATGCCTCTCCGGCCCCCGGCTCCGGGGGCTGCCTTTCCCCGCCGATTTTGGAGAACGTCCCATCCTCATGCCTGCCCAGCCGCAGGTTTGCTTATCGGCGGAGCGGCTTGAGCCCCGCGCGATCGCGCATCCGTTGTGCCACTTGCCACAGTTGGGTATCCGTGGCCAGGAATTTCACCAGGCTTCCCGTGCTGACGCCGAGCGCCTTCGCCGTGTCCGAGAGCCTTGCCCCGTCGGCCGCCAGCCGGTCGAGGACCCTCGCCGCCAGCGGCCAGTACCCTCGCGATTTCGGCGACAGTCGGGGCCACCGTGCCGACTGCAGAAGGGCCGTCACGTCCCGCGGCACCGCGCCGCCGGCCGCCGGCGCGGCGCGGACCTCGAGGGCCAGGGCCGCGCGCATGCGCCGCAGCGCCCGCTTGCGGTTCTCGTGCTGGCTTCGGCGTTCGGTGGCGCTCGCAGTCACCCCGGCCCCTCGGTGCACGAGCCGCACCGCCGTCTCCGCCTTGTTCCGATGCTGGCCGCCGGGCCCGCTCGAGCGCGTGAAGGTCAGGTCCAGTTCGCGGAGGAGGTGCTCGTCGCCGGCCCGGATGAGCCGGTCGCGCTCCTCGGCCGTCAGGGATGCCCCGCCCGTGGAAGCGCCGGACTCCGCCGGGCCGTTGTCGTCGTTGCCGTTGCGCCGGGCCACGCGATCTACTCCTTCAGGTTGACGATGGTGACGGCAATGCCGCCCTCGTTCTCGTCGCCCCCGCGGAAAGACGCCACCAGCGGGTGCTCGGCCAGGTGCTCCCGGACCGCTCGCATCAGCGCCCCCGTTCCCCGGCCGTGGATAACCGTGACCCGCCCGTGATCGGCCAGGCAGGCCCGGTCCAGGAAACGGTCCAGATCGGCGATCGCCCCGGCAACTCGCCGGCCCACCAGGTTCAGCTCCAGGGGCGCGTCGCGCGAGGCCTCGACGCGCTCGGCGGGGCGGGAGGACGAACGATCGGTCGCCGGTTCCGCCTCGGGCGCCGACAGGTCCGACAGGTTGACTTCCACGGGCGTTCCGCCCACGTTGAGGGTCGCGCGGCCTTTGCGCGGATTCACCTGTTCCACGGTGCCGTTGGCGCGGAGTGTCTCGACGTAGACGGTCTGCCCCCCGGCGATTTCCTCGGCCCGCAAGCGGCGCCGTTTGCGCTCCCGGGTGCCCCGGGCGGCCTCGTCCAGACCTTTCTTCCGCTGCTGGACCTTCTCACGCAGGGCGTCGATCCGGCCGACCGGCCCGGCCTTTTCGCGGGCCTCCCGGATCACCTCGCTCATCCGGCGCTTGGTGTTGTCCACGATGCCGGAGGCCTCGCGGTACGCCCGGCGGAGGAGCTCCTTTCGCTCTTTCTTCGACTCGGCCAGTTCTTTCTCCAGCCTGGATCGCTCCGCCGCCGCGGATTCACGTTCCCGGCGGGCCGTTTCCAGTTCCTCGCGGAGTTGCCGCCGTTGCTCGGTCATCCGCGAAAGCAGCCGTTCCAGGTTCAGGTGCTCGTCCGACAGAAACTCCTGTGCCCGGCCGAAGACCCCGTCGGGAAGGCCCAGCCGGCGGGCGATCGTCAAGGCATGGCTCTGGCCCGGTTCGCCCTGGTGCAGGTGGAAGGTGGGCTGAAGCGTTTCGGCGTTGAATTCCATGGCCGCGTTCTGCATCTTGGTCCGCTCGTGGCAGTAGATCTTGACCTCCCGAAGGTGGGTGGTCACGAGGGCCGTCGCGCCGCGATCGGCCAGTTCCTGGACGATCGAACACGCCAGCGCTCCGCCCTCCGTCGGATCGGTTCCGCTGCCCAGCTCGTCGAGCAGCACCAGGGACCGTTTCCCCGCGCGGCGAAGAATCCGGACGATCTGCGACATGTGTCCCGAGAAGGTCGAGAGCGACTGCTCGATGGACTGCTCGTCGCCGATGTCCACCAGCACCTGGTCGAAGACCGGAAGTGTGGCCCGCTGGGCCGGGATGTGCAGTCCCGCCTGGGCCATCAGCGCCAGCAACCCGAGGGACTTCAGGGCC
>CAZGEE010000436.1:0-2524 GCA_964525035.1 uncultured Anaerolineales bacterium | reverse complement strand
CTCGCGGGCCCACGGCCCCGGGATTGCTGGGCCTCGACCTCGGAGACCGGAACGACGGTATGACAATCGGGACATACGATCTGTCCGCTCGAGGGGACGACGGCCACCGTCATGGAACTTCCGCACGATGGGCACTTGAATTCCAGCGCCATGGGGCCTCTCCTTCATTCGGCCGATCCGCCGGCCGGCGCCGATGCGGCGATCGCCGCGGCAGTATACCATGTCGGCCAACGGCGACCGCGCCCGTCAGCAAAAGCTTCGCCGGCCACGCGGGTTGGCTCGCCGGTTGACTTTCTCCCCACCGCGGGATAGAAATGACCGTTCAGCAACCGGGGCGTGACGAGTTCCGAACCACCAGCGGAGGGAAAGAGTCCATGCCGAAAGCGATTCGCGTACTCGTATGGAACGAAGCAATCCACGAGCAGAAGGACAAGGCGGTGGCCGAGGTTTACCCGGACGGCATCCACGCCGTGCTGGCGGAGGCGCTCAAGGCTAACTCGGGAATGGAGGTTCGCACCGCCACGCTGGAGGAACCCGAGCACGGGCTCACGGAGCAGGTCCTCGCCGCCACGGATGTCCTGCTTTGGTGGGGGCACATGGCCCACGACCGCGTAAGCGACGAGGTGGTCGAGCGGGTTCACCGGCGGGTCCTCGACGGCATGGGGCTCGTCGTACTTCATTCCGCCCACTTCTCGAAGATCTTCAAACGGCTCATGGGAACCGCGTGCGACCTGAAGTGGCGCGAAGCCGGGGAGAAGGAACGCCTGTGGATCGTCGCCCCGGCGCACCCCATCGCCGACGGGCTCCCCGAGTGCATCGAGCTGCCGCACACCGAGATGTACGGGGAGTATTACGATATCCCCGCTCCGGACGAGTTGGTCATGGTTTCCTGGTTCCCCGGCGGCGAGGTGTTTCGCAGCGGGTGCTGCTGGCAGCGCGGCAAGGGCAAGGTGTTCTACTTCAGGCCCGGACACGAAACCTACCCGATCTACTACGACGAGACCATCCGGCGCGTGCTGGTCAACGCGGTTCATTGGGCGGCGCCGACCGGGGTGGAGCGCCTGACGCGTGGTCACACGCCCGAACCCCCGGAGAGCGCGTAACCGTCGGCAGCCGGGCCGCGCTCCGCGAGCCGTCCCCCCCTCTCGGCGGGGATACTTTCGAACCGGACGATTCGATTACCACTCGCCCGGCGCTTGAGAGCCGAAGACAACCGGCCGGGATGTAACCCGCGGGGCGGCGCGCCAAGGTGGACACTTGGTGCGGCCGTCGGAAAAGTCAAGCCCCAACGCTTGGATGAGGGAAAATCCGCACCCTCTATCGCCGCGCAAAGCATTGTAGTGAAAGGGCTTATGTAAGCCGGCCCTCTTGAGGCACGTTTACGACGCTTTTTGCAGCTCGGTCTGCAAGTTGACCGAGCCCCTTCTTTGGCCTATACTTGGGTGAGCAGGCGGGGTCTGCCTCGGTGCGGGAAAGCGTTTTTTACGGGTGGCGAGCGGGGCAGCCTGCCGAGCCCGCGTAGATTTCGCGTAAGCAAGGAAGGACCTGTGTGCGCCCGGAGGGGACGACCCGGGCGCTTTTTTCGGTTCTGGGGGCCGGCGCAAGCGTTTTATTAGCACGGGGGACGGTCCCCTTCATTCGAACAGGCGGCGAGGCACCGGATGGCGGGCAGGATCTCCGACAACACGATCGAGGACGTCCAGCGGGCGAGCGACATCGTCAACGTGATCTCCTCGTACGTTCCGCTGAAGCGGTCGGGGAAGGACTACAAGGCCTGCTGCCCATTCCACGCGGAGAAGACGCCGAGCTTCTTCGTCAGCCCGTCGAAGCAGATTTTCAAGTGTTTCGGGTGCGGAAAAGGCGGATCCGTGTTTCAGTTCGTCATGGCGCGCGAGAACGTCACGTTTCCCGAGGCGGTACGACTCCTTGCCGACCGCGCCGGGATCACGATCGAGGAGCCTCGCGACTCGGGCCCTGCCGACGGTGAGCCGGACCGCAGCCGCGTGCTGAAAACGGTCGCCTGGGCGACGCAGAACTTCGAGAAGTTTCTCGCCGATTCGGACCTCGGGCGCGCGGCCCGGGACTACCTGGAGCGGCGCGGGTTCACGCTGGAGACGATCCAGACGTTCCGCCTGGGCGCGGCTCCGGACGCGTGGGACGCCCTGCTGAAGGCCGCCCGGCGCCGGGGTGTTCCGGAGAAGCTCCTGCTGGCCGCGGGCCTGGTCACCCGCCGAAACCAGGGCTCGGGGCTGTACGACCGGTTCCGGAACCGGCTGATGTTCCCGATCTTTGACTCGCTCAACCGGCCGATCGCATTCGGGGGGCGCACCCTCGGCGACGATTCGGCCAAGTACCTGAACTCGCCGGACACGCGCGTGTTCGACAAGAGCCGCAACGTCTACGGACTTCCGCAGGCCCGGGAAGCGCTGGAGGAGCTCCGACAGGCGATTGTTGTTGAGGGATACACCGACTGCCTGATGGCCCACCAGGCGGGCGTCCGGAACGTCGTGGAGACGCTCGGGAC
>CAZGEE010000435.1:0-2532 GCA_964525035.1 uncultured Anaerolineales bacterium | reverse complement strand
GTGTTCCTCGCGGCGACGGTCTCCGAGCGGCTTCGCTACCGCGAGAACCAGCTCGTCTCGGCGTTTCGGACGTGCCAGAGCGTCGAGGCGCTGAAGAGCCATTTCATGCGCCGGGCCAGCCACGAGCTGCGCGCCCCGCTGGCCGCCCAGCAGACGCTGCTGAAGACGGTGCTGGCCGGCACCTCCGGCCGGATCGGCGCCAAGCAGGAGGAGATGATCGGCCGCGCCTGCGAGCGGACCGACGCCCTGATGGAGATGATCGACGATCTCCTGCGCTACAGTCGCATCGAGGCGGAGGCGGGGGTCCGGGTCGTCCGCAAGCCGGTCTCGCTTTCCGACGTCGTGCGCCGCACCGTGGAGCTGCTCTCTCCCTCGGCCGAGGAAAAGAGTATCGTGCTGCAGTCGGAGATCCGCCCGGCGCGCGTCCCGGCCGACGAGGAGGGGCTGACCGAACTGGCCACCAACCTCGTCAGCAACGCCATCCGCTACTCCCGCGACGGGGGACGGGTGATCGTGAGCCTCGAACCGAAGGCCGGGCAGGCGGTCTTCTGCGTCCGCGACCACGGCATCGGGATCCCCGAGGACGACGTTCCGCACATCTTCGACGAGTTCTTCCGGTCCGAGTCGGCCAAGAAAGCCGTGCGGCACGGCACCGGGATGGGGCTCGCCATCGTCAAACGCCTGGTCGAATCCTACGAGGGCGACGTCGAGGTCGAGAGCAAGTCCGGCAGGGGCACCACCTTCACCGTCCGCCTCCCCCTGGCGGAAGAGGGCGCGTGAGACCGGCCTCCGGGCAACCACCCTCCGTCCGCCCGGAGTTCCATCGAAGCGCCTGTCCCGAGTTCTGCCAAGGGGTTCCCCGAGGAAGGGTCGGCCAAGGCCGGGGTGAGCGTTTCAACAGAGCCCGGGAACGGTGGGCCGGGACTTCGGAGCAGGGCGAAACTTCACAGGATGATCTGAAGAAACACCCCCAAAATGATGGTAATCGTGCCGCCGGCTCGCGTCCCGTGGGCGGCCTGCGGCGGAAGCCGAAGGGCTTCGGCGGCTCGGCCCGGAACGCGGGCGGCAAGATGGCCGGCACCGGGTCCCCCTGATGACCCTCCACATCCGTTTTCGCTTGCCGGGGGTGATTCAGCGGTTATAATGTGCGTTCTTTTGCCGCGAGAGTGAACCACCGGGGCCGCAGAGCCTTGGCACAGGGAGGAGTGAGACGGATGTATGCCATTATCGACGATTCCGGGCAGCAGTTCCGCGTCCAGGAAGGCGACGAGATCCAAGTCGACTGCCGCGACGCCGAGCCGGGCTCGGCACTGACCTTCGACCGGGTCATGCTGGTCGCCGGGGGGAAGAAGACGCAGATCGGGACCCCGCACGTCAAGGGCGCCAGCGTCGGGGCGGAGGTCCTGGGCGAGGCCAAGGGCGAGAAGGTGGACATCGCGACGTACAAGCGCCGGAAGAAGTCGCGGCGGCACATCGGCCACCGCCAGAAGTACCTGGCGGTCCGCATCAAGGAAATCAAGACCGGCTGAGGCCCGCAGCCGCAGGCCCTCGCCCGGCGGAGCAGTTCCCTGCTCCTCCGGGCGTTTTTCTTTTGCCGCGCGCCGCTTGCCGGGACGGGGATCCCGATTTCCGCTTAAGCCCGTCCGGCTCTCCTTTGACCGGCTTCCGGATTGACCGCCCGCGCGGAGCCGACTACACTTTTGCCTTCTCCGGAGAGCACCCGCGGGATCAGCGGGAAGAGCTTTGTGCTTCGAAAAAAGGAGTTCCGCTTGAGCCCGGACGATCCAACAAACGTATGCTGGCGGTCCCACTGGATCTGGGCGGACGTGGAAGATCGGCCGCGATTCGAGGTCTGCCTTTTCCGCCGGACGTTCGAGGTGGCCGACCCCGAACGGGCCGAGCTCACGCTCCACATCTCGGCGGACAGCCGGTACCGCTTCTACGTTAACGGGAAGACGGTCGGCCGGGGACCGGCTCGCGGCGACCTCGACCATTACCATTTCGAGTCCTACCATCTGGGGCCCCGTCTGCGCCAAGGCCGCAACGTCCTGGCGGTGCAGGTGGTCTCCTACGGCCTCGACGGCCCGGTCGCCGAGATGCACAACGTCGAGGGCGGCCTCGTTGCCCAGGGCGAGGTGGTGACGCCCGCAGGGAGCGAGCGGCTCGACACCGACGCCAAGTGGCGCGCGATCCGCGCCCCCGGCTATCGACCTCGCTATTGCGCGGTGCACGCCGACTTCTTCGCCGTGAACCCCTTCGACGAGTTCCACGGCGCGGAGCATCCGTGGGGCTGGGAGGGGGCGGATTACGACGACGCCGGCTGGCCGGCCGCGCGCGTCGGCATTCGCGCCTTCGGCCGTCGCCAGCAGGGTCACCCCCGGCACAGGTGGCGGCTGATCCCGCGGCAAATCCCCCCGCTCCGCGAGGAGACCGTGCTCCCCGAGAACGTCGTCGAGGCGCCCCGGAGCCGCGAACTGCTGCGCAGCCTCCGGGCCGACGGGGAAGTCCCGTTCGAGGTGCCGGCCCACACCG
>CAZGEE010000434.1:0-2534 GCA_964525035.1 uncultured Anaerolineales bacterium | reverse complement strand
ACCGGCAGTCGAAGGCCTCGGCGCAGCGCTGGAGCCCGGCGAAGAGTTGCTCGGCGTCGTCGCGGGCAAGCTCGCGGGGCAGGGTCACCGCGCCGACGGCGGCGAGCGGCTCGGCGGCCATGGCCGCGACGTCCGAGAGGTTGACCGCCAGGGCCTTCCAGCCCACGTCGGCCAGGCGGTCGCGCCGGCGGTCGAAGTGGACCCCGTCGAGGATGGTGTCGGTGCCGACGAGCACCCGGCCGCCCGAGGCGACCACCTCGGCCATGTCGTCGCCCGGGCCGACGGTGACGCGATCGTCGGCGCCGCGCGGCAAGCGCTCGCGGATCCAGTCGATGTAGGCGAACTCGCCGCGGTCCTCGGCCACGGGCATTCCTCCCGGCGTCAGAAGATCTCCTGGATACACCGCATCGCCTCGTCGGCCACCTGCCGGGCCGTCGACTCGTACGGGTAAAGCTCCACGGTGACCCATCCGTCGTAGCCGGCGTCGCGCAGGCCGGCCGCGACGGCCTGGAAGTCGATCGCGCCGCGGCCGGGCACCAGGTGGCGGTGCTCGCGCGTGGCCGCGATGTCCTCGAGGTGCACGTGGCGGATCCAGGGGGCCAGCGCCCGGGCGGCCTCGGCCGGATCGTCGCCGACGCAGTAGAAGTGGCCGAGGTCGAAGTTGAGGGCCACCTGCCCGTGCGGCACCGTGCCGACGAACTCGAGGAAGTCGTCGCGGGTCTCGAGCATGAGTTCCGGCTCCGGCTCGATCAGGATCGTCACGCCCAGCTCCCGCGCGAGCGGGTAGACCATCTGGAGGCCGAGGCGGAACCACTCCATGGCCTGCTCGCGGTCGAGGCCGTCGGGCAGCGGGCCGCCGGGCTCGGTGCTGACGGTCCGGGCGCCCAGGTCGTGGGCCAGGCGGATGGCGTTCTCGGTGTGCTCGACGCGCTGGGCACGGACCTTCGGCGACGGGTCGATCCACGAGGGGTGGTACGTGTCGCCCATGGCGAAGAAGGTGAACGCGTTGACGTTCGAGACCTCGAGGCGAAGCTCCTTGAGCAGGGCGTTGATCTGGCGGACCCGCCGTCGGCTCATGTGGGGCGGATAGGCGTGCGGCACGTCGGCCATGATCTCCACGCCCTCGTACTCCGCCTCGGCGATCTGCCGCAGGGAATCTTCGAGGCTCACTTTCTTGAACGCGTTGGTGCTGAAGGCCAGTCGCATGGTGCTCGCTCCGCTCGTGTTTCCCCCACCGGGTTGTTGACAGCTACCGGCGACCGTCGCCGCTCGTCTGCTACGCGTCCCCAAGCCGCACACCGCGCTCCTCCCGATCGACCGGGGATGCAGCGTACCGCGGGATCGCCCGGACGTCTACCCCGCCTCGGTGGGGATCAGCCCTCGCCCTCTCCTTCGGGTTGCTGAAGGAAACGGGCCACCGCCTCGCGCGTGCGCTCTTCGACGAGTTCCGCCGCCTCGGCCATGGCCCGCTCGGGCGTCACCTCGCCGTCGACCAGGGCGGTCAGCGACCCGATGCCTTCGGTCTCGAGGGCTTCAATGCCGGGGCCCAGTTGCCCGGCCACGGCGATGCACGGGACGCCGGCGTCGCGGGCTCGGCGCGCCACGCCCAGAATCGCCTTGCCGTGGAGGCTGGAGCCGTCGAGCCGTCCCTCGCCCGTCACGACCAGGTCGGCGCCCCGCAGGTGGTCGCCGTAGTGGACCGCGCCCAAGACGAGGTCGATTCCCGGCCGCAACGTCGCGCCGAGGAACGCCATGAGGCCGGCCCCGAGCCCGCCGGCGGCCCCCGCGCCGGGCCGCCCGGCCATGTCGAAGCCGAGGTCCTCGCGGATGCGCTCGGCCAGGTTCTCCAGCGCCGCCTCGAGGCGGGCGACCTGCTCCGGGCTCGCCCCTTTCTGCGGGCCGAACACGCGGGCGGCCCCCCGTGGGCCCACCAGGGGGTTCTCCACGTCGCTTGCAACGAGAATCTCGGTCTCCCGGATTCTCGCGTCGAGCTTCTCCAGGTCGATCCACCGGATGCGGGCCAGCTCGGCCCCGCCGCGGCGGACCTCGCGGTGCTCGGCGTCGCGGAACCGCCCGCCGAGCGCCTGGGCCATGCCGACGCCGCCGTCGACGGTCGCGCTGCCGCCGATGCCGACCAGGATGCGTCGGAGGCCCCGGTCAAGGGCGGCCGCGATGAGCTCGCCCGTGCCGAAGGTGGTGGTTCGCTCGGGATCGCGCTGGGCGAGGGCCAGCAAGGGCAGGCCGGACGCGGCGGCCATCTCGATCACCGCGGTGCGGCCGTCGCCGAGCACGCCCCAGCGGGCCTCGACTTTGCCGCGGAGCGGGCCGGTGACCGCCTTGGTGAACGTTTCTCCGCCCGTGGCGGCGACCAGGCAGTCGACCGTACCCTCGCCCCCGTCGGCGATGGGCAGCTCGACGAGGACCGGGGCCGGGCGATCGGCCCCAAAGGCCGCAAGCGCGCCGCGTGCCATGGCCCGGGCCGCCTCGACGGCCGAGAGGCTTTCCTTGAACGAGTCCGGGGCCAGGAGAATCTT
>CAZGEE010000433.1:0-2542 GCA_964525035.1 uncultured Anaerolineales bacterium | reverse complement strand
GGCCGCCGCCAGGCGTCCCCGTTCCACACACTGTTTCGTCACGGCGAGTTCGCTGCCGTAGCTGGCCATCAGCTCAAGCCGCCGGCCCACGTCCTTTCCCGCGAACTCGCGGTCGACGTACGGATCGCGCATCACGCCGAACTCGAACGTCCCGCCGATGCGGCGGTCGAAGCCCTCCTTCATCCAGTAGCCTTCGCGGATCATGGCGGCGTTCTGGTTGACGAACAGGTTGTCGGCCTGGTTGGTCTCGAACCCCGCCCAGCCTTCCTGGAACCAGCCCTGGTCGTTCATCTTCTTCATCAGCTTGTGGAACGAGTACATGGCCTCGGTGCGAGCATCCCACATGCCGCGCAGCGCCGCCACGAGTACCTCGTTTTGTTCGATGGAATAGTCGGGCTTGACCAGGTCGAACTTCTCGATGAGGTGGGCGTTGTAGCCCGCGCCGATGTAGTCGAGCCACGCCCCGTTGCGAGGCATGGCGATCGGCGCGATCTCGCCAGCCGACTTCTCGCGGATCTGCCGGCACACGGCGCCCATCTCCGAATAGGTGGTGGGCACCTGGAGGTCGTACTTCTTGAAGATGTCCTTGTTATAGTAGAAGCGCTGCGTATTCAGGCTGATCGGGATGGTCCAGATTTCCCCGTAGTACGGGTCGGCATTCTGTTCCAGCAACTCCTGGTAGAGCCCGGACATCCACGTCGGAAACTCCTTCGCGTCGCGACCGTCATGGGGATTCGGCTTGGTGAGGAACTGCCGGAGCGGGACGAGCAGTCCCTGCTCGGCGCCCCAGACGTGCGCCTTCCAGGGGAACGACTGCATGATGTCCGGGGCGAACCCGGACTTGAACTGTGTGGTGGCCCAGGCCTCGTAGGTACGGTTCGACTGGACGGTCTTCTTGACGTGAACGTTCGGCCGGACCCGCTGGTACTCACCGACGAGCCATTCCCACGTCAGGCCCTCCGTTTCCACGTCGGCCGTCCAGGTGACGATCTCGAGCTCGTATTCCTTATTCGGATCGAAGTGGGCATCCTGTCCGTCGGCGTGCGCAGCGCAAAGAAACAAGGCCACCGCAACCGCGCCGTACAGCTTTCGTCGCATCCGCGAATTCTCCGCCCACCGCCTGACCTAATCCGACCGTCAGCGCGGCACAGGATAGCGAATCTTCAACGCCGCCGCCACAGAAACGTCCCGGGGATTCTTACCCCGCGCGAAGAAAAGAGACGGGGAGGCCCGCGCCCTCCCGTCCCGATTTCCTTCGGCCGTGAGCCCGCCGGCTCCGCGCCGTGGAGTCTGGGTCTACTGCTCCGCGGGCTCCATGCCGACGTAGTAAAACTTCATTTCGCCTGTGCTCCCGTGGTTATAGGCCCACGTAAGGCCGTCGTGGGCATCGTCGTTGGCCAGGTCGGTGTATTCAAACCACTGGACGCTACCGTTGAGAAACAGGGTGTGTCCTCCCCCGCCGAGCTCATCCAGGTCCTCGCTGAGCTCGGCGTCATCGGGATCCCCGCTCAAGGTCTGCCGGTCGTTCCAATGCCAGAATCCCTTTCCGATGCCACTCTCGTCGATGTACAGCACGTCCGCCGCCACGGGCGGGTTGCCCGCGGCGTCGTTCCGCTTCGGCCGATCCCGGCCGGTTTCGAACCGGCGCGGTCCGTCCACGTCGCGGCCCCCGCCCCATTCCTCGCGGTAGGTAAAAATGGCGTAGCCATAAATGGGGAAGTATTTTTTGTCATCGATCGTGTGGTAGTACGGATCGCCCTCCTCGTCCGTACCGGTCTCCCAATCCAGGTACGGGTCGATGCCGATGTCCTTGTATTTCGGATGGGCCGGGCAGCAGAACAATTGCGGATCGGCCCCGCAGTCTTTCAGCTCGGCCGCCAGGAGGTGCATGCCCTCCGGGGTCCCGGCCGGGTGAGCGTCCTCCCGCAGCTCGCTCACGAGAGACCCGCCCTCGTCGAGGAAGCCGCTGAAGACGGGCAGGTACCCGCGGTTGCGGTTGGCGTACTCCATCATCACGGTGTGCATGCCCTTCAGGTTGGTCTTGCAATGGAGTCGCTCCACCACCTCGCGCAGTTGGCTCATCGACGTGAGCAGAAACGCCAGCAGCACCCCGATGATCGCGACGACAATGAGCAACTCGATCAGCGTGAACGCCTTATGCTCTCGCATCCAGGTTCCTCCCGCACCTCGTCCGTTCCCGTGTTCCAGCCGGGCCGCCCACCGGCCCCTACGCCCGGAATCGCGACGAATCCGGAAGGCCCGGCCCCGGCGCACACCGGGCGAGAACTCATGGTTCCAGGTCGAACCAATACATGTCACGGCAACTCCCGATGGTCATCGCAGGTTCACCCTGCTCAAAATCCTCCCACTCCGTGTGCGTCACCTGCCCCCCGTTGAAGAGCGTGTTGCACGAGGAATTGAACAACCCTTCGTAATGGTTGGCATGGACGTCCACGCCCCCTCCGTGCGTCCAGCCGCTTATGAATCGCATGTTCTCGCGGCAGTGCAGGTTGTCGGCCACGATCGGGATGTCCACGTCGTC
>CAZGEE010000432.1:0-2548 GCA_964525035.1 uncultured Anaerolineales bacterium | reverse complement strand
GTCCTGGACCCGGCCCGGCCGCGTCACCGGCGTTACGTGCGGCTGCGGCCTGTCGAAGGGGCGCGGACCGTGCTGAGCTTCGAAGGGGGCGACCCGGCGCTGGTGCGCCACACCGTGGCCCGCGGGGAGGTCTACGTTCTGGCCACCGGTCCGGACCGCCGGTGGTCGAACCTCGGGTCGTACGCCGGCGCGCCGGAGTTCGTCGTGCTGCTGCACGGCCTGCTGGCGGCCGCAAGCGGTGAATCGGCGGCAACCGGCCGGTGGGTGATCGGCGAGCCGGTTACGTTCGGTTTTCCGTCCCGTTGTGGCGGCCGGATGGCGGTGCTCCTCGGACCTGGTCTCGGGGGCGGGGTCGGGTGCCGCATCAGTCCGGCGACCGCGACGGCCACGTTCCCGCCGCTGGAAGCGCCAGGCAACTACCGGATTCGGGTCGAGGGGCCGGGCGGCGCGGACTGGTTCGGCTTCAGCCTCAACGTGGATCCGGCGGAAAGCCGGCTCGAGAAGGTTTCGGCGGACCGCGTCCGGGAGTTATTTGCTGCCGGGCTGGTGGAGGTGGCCCGCGACACGGAAGGGCTCTTACGGGCCAGGACGGTGGTCCGTCGAGGACGGGAACGGACGGCCTATATCTTGCCTATCCTTATGGCAGTCATGGGGTTAGAGCTTGCGCTGGGTAACCGGTTCTATCGGCGGCCGAGCCGGTCCACGGCCGGGTGATCGGGCTTTGCGGCCGCTCAGGCGCCCTCGCAGGGCGCTGCGAGCCCAAAAAGGCCATTGACACCGCGCGACCGGGGGATGTACTATCCCGGCATGTCTGTACGTTCTTGCCTCAGGAACCGTCATTTCTGAAGCCCGGGAGGCACACATGGAAGCGTACGAAAGGCTGAAAATGCTGGTGGCGGACGTGGAAGGGGACCTGCAGAAAGCCGCCGGAGGAAACAAGGCGGCCGGGACCCGCGTCAGGAAGCAGATGCAGGAGGTCAAGCGGGCGGCCCAGGACGTTCGCCAGGCGATCCTCGAGCTTCGGGCCCCGTAGGCCGGAGTCCCCGGGTGCCGTGAACTTGCCGTGTGGCTCTTGAGCCCACTGAGGGCTGCGCGGAGCTTGCCTTCAGGGGCGGTGGCTGCGGGAGCGGCGGCCGCTTGACCCCCCGTTATTGATAGCCGAAGCCGCAACCGTTCACAGTCGCTCGCGCCGGTCTTGCCGGATCGCACACCGTGCGCCCGGGTCGAGGTCGGTCAGAGGGCCTCGCAGATCAGGTCGCCGACCTCGCCGGTCGAGTAGCCCATCTTCCCGGCGCTCATGCTCTTCATCTTCGTGCCGGTGACGGACATGATGGCCTTTTCCACCCGGCGGCTCGCCGATTCCTCTCCCAGGGTCTCGATCATCATCTTCATGGCGGCAACGGCGGCGATCGGATTGATGACCTGCTTGCCCGTGTACTTCGGGGCGCTGCCCCCGATGGGCTCGAACATACTGACCCCTTCGGGGTTGATGTTGCCCCCCGCGGCCACGCCCATGCCGCCCTGGATCATGGCCGCAAGGTCCGTGATGATGTCGCCGAACATGTTGCAGACGACCAGCGTGTCGTAGTAGTCCGGGTTTTTCACCTGCCACATGCAGCAGGCGTCCACGTGGTTGTAGTCGCGCTCGATGTCCGGGTACTCCTCCCCGACCTCGTTGAAGGCACGCCACCACAGGTCGTGCGCGTAGGTCAGGACGTTGGTCTTGGCGACCAGCGTGAGCAGCTTCTTGTCGTCGCGTTTGCGGCAATACTCGAAGGCGTAGCGGAGGCAGCGCTCCACGCCCTTGCGGGTGTTGCACATGATCTGTGTGGCGACCTCGTTGTCCGTTCCCT
The DNA here is from genome assembly GCA_964525035.1 of uncultured Anaerolineales bacterium. Lineage (GTDB taxonomy): Bacteria > Planctomycetota > Phycisphaerae > FEN-1346 > JAACEH01 > CAZGEE01. The sequence goes on along the minus strand of CAZGEE010000432.1, from coordinate 695 downwards.
TGTACGCCGTCCCGCCCATGCCGGTGTAGAGCCCCTCGGTGTTCTCGCGGACGATGACGTAGTCGATGTCTTCCGGTCCCCGATCGGCCAGCGGGGTCTCCACGCCGGGATAGAGCTTCACGGGCCGCAGGTTGATGTACTGGTCGAGCCGGAACCGCAGCTTCAGCAGGAGCCCTTTCTCCAGCACGCCCGGCGGAACGTCCGGGTGCCCCACCGCCCCCAGCAGGATGGCGTCGTAGTCGCGGAGCTCGTCAACCTCCTGGTCGCTGATGATCTCGCCCGTCCTCAGGTAACGGTCTCCGCCATAGTCGAGTTCGGTGGTCTCGGCACGGAACCCCTCGATTTCGCCGACGGCCTTCATGACCTTGAGGGCCTCGGCCGTGACCTCCGGCCCCGTCCCGTCGCCGCCGATCACTGCGATCCTGTGGTTTCTTGCCACGTCGGACTCCTCCCCGGTTTGCGGAATTCCCGAAAACGGGGCATTCTAGTCCAGCCTCGCCCCGGTTGCAAGACGCTGCTCCCGACCCGATCCGCCAGGGGTGCGACCGGTTTTCAGTGGCGGCGTCAGGCGGCGGTTCCTCGTTGACGGGCTCGCCAGGCGGTCAGCTGTGGCGTGTGGCCGGCGAAGCGGCTCGCGAAACTGCCGTCGCGTACCGCCGCAGCACCGGCGCGTCGACGTACCGAAGGCTCCAGAC
>CAZGEE010000431.1:1977-2563 GCA_964525035.1 uncultured Anaerolineales bacterium | reverse complement strand
CTGGCCGTGGACGGCGAGGCCGTCGCCGTGCCTCCCTACCAGTTGGAGGCCCTGCGCGACGAGGGTTCGGGGGCTCCGGCCGTGAAGGGCAAGGCGAGCAAGGCTTATGGCGCATGGATCCGGAGCCGGATCACCGAGTGGACCGAGGTGCTCGAGAAGGTGCGTTCGCTGGACCCGGAAGCGGCCGGCCCTCGGTACGACGAGCTGCTGAAGCGAGCCCGGCGGGCGCTCGACGAAGGAAACGCCTATGCCGCCGACACGGCCCTGGCACACGGGCTGCTGGCCGAGTTGAAGCTGCGGCGCGACGTTCTCGCTCCGCCGAAACTCATGGCTCCGAAGATTGCCTCCGAACCGCCGATGAACGGCGACCTCGACGCCTGGCCGCAGGGGGCCTGGGAGGCCAAGGCCGAGACGGGCGAGCACCTGGCCGCCCACGTCTTCTTCCCCACCAGTTGGTCCGGCCCGGACGACCTGTCCTTGCGCGTGCGCCTGGCCCACGACGGGGAAAAACTGTATGTCGGTCTCGAAGTGCGCGACCAGCGCGTGACCGTCGACACGGAGGACAGCCGGGGCAACGAGGTCCAGC
>CAZGEE010000431.1:0-1967 GCA_964525035.1 uncultured Anaerolineales bacterium | reverse complement strand
GCGGCCCGACGGCGTCACGCTGAAGATGTCGACCGACGGGAAGTACCTCGACTGGCGGAGCCAGGACCTGCGGCCGAACCGCACCTGGCTGTTGCCGGCGCCGATCAAGAGGGCGAAGATCGAGGGGACGGGCCGCGACGGTCTGGCCTACGTCTCGACCCGGACCGACGCCGGGTACGTGATCGAGGCCGCCGTGCCGTTGGAGAAGCTCGGCCTCGGCCCCGGGGATGAGGCCGGCTTCCTGGTGCAGGTCGCCGACGTGGACAACACGCCGAACCTGCCGCGCAGGTCGGACTGGGGGCGGAAGCAGGCGCTGCTCTATCCGCACGATCCGAATTTCCCCTTCTGGCGGGACGCGCGGAATTGCGGTAAGCTCGTTCTCGAATGAGCTGCCCCGGAGAGCATCGCGGAAGGGCCGCCGGGGATAAACGAGGAACGCGGCCAAGGTTGGCGAAGTCTGACCTGGAGGTGAACTATGGAACTGCATGCGGGATTGTGGGCGGGCGCGCTACTTGCGTTGAGCGTGGCGAGCCTGGCGGTGGGGGCTGAGGCCCCGCAGCCGATGACCGAAGAGGACCTGTCCCGGGTGGTCAAGAATGCCCCGGCCTGCCCGGCGGATCTGGACCTGGAGCTGAAGACCGAGTTGATCGACTTCATCGATTGCACCGACCCCGGCGATCCGCACGGCTTCCGCGACCAGGGCACGTCGCACGTGACGGAGGGCCCCGCGGGGACGTATCGCGCCACGGCCGCCCACCGCCACGCGTTTTTCGCCTACCGGTTCCGCGGCGCGGGCAAGGACCGGCCGGTGCTGATCGTCTTCGAATACCCCGACGATGCCCGCCGCACCATCAACTTCTGCACGCACGAGTCGCTCCTCTCGGGAAAGGCCAACCAGGATTGGAGCCTCGAGACGGGGATCTACACGGGCGAGCCGCTCCCGCTGACCGATAGCATGCAGTACCACACGTTTATCATGTGGCCTCAGGACGAGTGGCCGTGCGCCATCGTGGCCAACTTCGCCCGGTACGGCCACCCGGCAGCCGCCGCACGCATCTGGGTCTACCGGATCGAGGGCGGTCTGCCGCCGCTCGAGGTCAACGCGCCGGAGCCGGGCAACCAGCGGGAGCTCGGCCACTACAACTCGTTCCATTTTCTGCCCACGGCACTTCACTTCGGCGCGAGGAGCCCGAACGCGATCGAGCACATGCTCGACTATTGCAACTACGTGGGCATCAACCGCCTGGGGTGGGTGGTCGTGTCGAACAACCGTTGGGGGTTCTCGTGCATCATTCCCGCGTGGGACGGGGGCGAGAAGAAGACGCACCTGGACGAGGTGCTCCGCGCCATGGACGAGCGCGGGGGCTTCGGTTTCGTGGCCGGCTTCGCGCTGCCGAAGGGCTTCACCGTGGGCGGCAAGGCTCTCTCGGCGATGGAGAGTGACGAGCTGGTCGCGGCGCTCGAGAAGGGCGTCGACCAGTTCCTCGAGCGGTACGGGAAGTTCAAATCCCTCCGCGGCGTGGCCCTGGGCGCGCAGTACGGCGTGGAATTTCTCAAGCTGCTCCTCGAGAAGGGCGTGGCCCGGGACCTGGTGAACCACGTCAAGGACAGGCGGCCTGACCTCGAGGTCATCACCTACGTCGGAGGCCCGCACCTGCACCGGGAATACTTCAATGTCGGCCGCGCGCCGCTGAGCGCCCGCGAGGTCGTCATGGAGTGGGAGAAGAGCGGAATGCCGTGGTCCGACTTCCTCGGCGAGGCCGCGGGGAAGGCCTGGAAGCAATGGAACATCCTGCCGTCCGACCTGAAGGAGATTCCCGGGCTGACCGTGTACGAACAGCTCCAGCCGGACGACCACCGCATCTTCGGCAACTACGCCCAGCAGCCCAGGGCGATGATCTATTACGACCTCGACCGTTCGCAGCGGCGAAGCGACCTGGTGGGCAGCCACTACGCGAACCTGTGGA
>CAZGEE010000430.1:0-2564 GCA_964525035.1 uncultured Anaerolineales bacterium | reverse complement strand
GCTGGACCTCTGGCGCCGGCGAATGGTCGAGCAGCTGTCGCGCCGACCGCAGGACGAACTGACCGACGGCGAGAAATTGACTCCCGGACGGGACCTGCCGAACGTGCGGCCCGAATTGCTCGAGCCGTTCTTCGACAACGAGGGGCGGCCGCGACCCCGGTCGGAATTCCCGCGCTACCGGCATTACGACGAGCCGCCCTTCAATCCGCAGGCGTGGCCTCGGAGCGGATGATGGTCCGACAGCCGGTGCGTCGATGCTCTTCGGCGCATGCGGGCCGCACGCAGCACCTCGCAATGGAGGACCTGATAGAGAGGCAAGGCTCGCAAGGAAGGAGGCGAACATGATCCAGGTCAGGAAAGTCGACGACACCACGTTCGAGGTCACCGTCGAGGAAGGCAGCACCACCACGCACACCGTGACCGTGAGCCAGGAATACTACCAGAAGCTCACCGGCGGGCGCGTCCCGGCGGAGACGCTGGTCGAGAAGTCGTTCGAGTTCCTCCTCGAACGGGAATCCAACGCGAGCATCCTGCGCTCGTTCGAGCTGCCCGTGATCAACCGGTACTTCCCCGAGTACGAGAAGACCATGGGGGATCGCTTGGGGTGAGGGCACCGACCGGCTACAGCGACGCGCCGGAAGCCCACCGGACCAGGCGCGTGAAAAACTCCGCGTAGTGGCTGCCCACCTCCACCCCGTCGGCTCCCGGGGCTTGGGCCGAGACCCGCTCATCGCCCCAGTCGACGAACCCGCCGACCCAGTGGGGAGCGACGTCGCCCGCGTACGCGGCCGTGCGCCCGCGGCCGAATCGGCCAAGGACCAACAACGGGGCGGACGCGCCCTCGGTGAACGCGAAACCTCCGGCCTTCTTCGTCTCGACGGCGACGTGACGCGCCGCCAGGATCACGGTGGCATCGGGCTTCGGCCGCAGCCGGTTGTAGCCTCCGATGCACGGCGGCCGGTCGAAAGGCAAGCCGGCGAGGATCGGATGGTCGCGCAGCTTCTCGACGAGGCATGGCTGCGGACAGTTCACGCGGTCGTCCCGCCGGGCCATCTCCACGGGCAACGCCTCGGCCAACGGGCTCCCGGCATACTCCCCCGCCGCGCCGTGAAAGGACTCCCACCCGCCGATCATCAGGAGCCCGGCCCCGGCTTGCACGTCCGAGAGAATACGATGGAAGTCTCTCTCGCCAAGGTTCTTGACAGGGTAATCGCTGATGATGTACAAGGTGATTTCTGCGCCGCCGATCTCCGGACCCAGCGGCGCGTCGGACGGAACGTAAGCGAACTCCAGGCCGGCGTGGGTCATCACCCCGGCGAGGTAGGCTGCGGCCGTGGCCGGCGAGGTGTCGCCGGCATAAACGATTCGCGCGGTCATGGGTGCAGGATAGGCCCTGGCCCGGTCTGGTGTCAAGGCGCGGAGCGGCAAGCCGGGCGAAGCCGCGGTGGCATAAGAAAGGAACGGAGCTCATGGCCAAGGGCAACGCGGTCGTCGGCCAGTCGGGCGGGCCCACCAGCGTCATCAACAACAGCCTGGTCGGCGTGATCGAGGGCTGCGCCAAGGTCGCCGGCATCGACCGCGTCTTCGGCATGCGGTGGGGCATCGAGGGCTTCATGGCCGGGCAGTGCATCGACCTCTCGGCCGAGTCCGAGGAAACCCTCCAGGCCCTCCGCCGGACGCCGTCCAGCGCGCTGGGCTCCTGCCGTCACAAGCTCCAGGACGAGGACTTCCCGCGAATCCTCGAACAACTGAAGGCCCACCGGATCCACACGATGTTCATGATCGGCGGCAACGACACCATGGACACGATCCACCGCGTCGTCGAGTACGCCGGGAGCCGAGGCTACGAACTCCAGGGCGTCGGGGTCCCCAAGACGGTGGACAACGACCTCTACGGAACCGACCACACGCCGGGCTATCCGAGCGCGGCGCGGTACGTCGCGCTGAGCGTGCAGCAGTCGGGCCGGCTGGCACGCGACATGCAGAAGGTGGACCAGTTCGTCGTGTTCCAGTGCATCGGCCGCGACGCCGGGTGGCTGACGGCCGCGTCCGCCCTCGCCACGCCCCTGGTCTACGTGCCCGAGCGGAGGTTCGACCGGGACCGCTTCCTGGCCGACGTCGAGAGCGCGTACCGCCGCTTCGGCTATGTGTCGATCGTCTGCGGCGAAGGCATCCAGTACGCCGACGGCACGCCGGTCTCCGCTTCGCAGACCCAGGACCGGTTCGCCAACGTCGAGTTCGGCGCCATGGGCGGAGCCAGCGTGGCACTGCAGCTCCACCGCATGATCTCCGAGCAGTTCGGGTGGCGGGGCGAGTTCCAGATCACCGAGTCGCTGCCCATGTGCGCTGCCGATCGGGTCGTGAGGACGGATGTCGACGAGGCCTATACGTGCGGCAGACGGGCGGTCGAACTGGCCGGGGAAGGGACGACGGGGGTCATGGTCACGTTGGAACGGACGTCGAACCATCCGTATCGTTGGGAGACGGGAACGGCGGCGCTCCACGATGTTGCCGTCAAGGCCAGACCCATGCCCGACGAATTCATCGACGAAACGGGAATGTTC
>CAZGEE010000429.1:0-2564 GCA_964525035.1 uncultured Anaerolineales bacterium | reverse complement strand
GCCGGGAGGAAGCCGGTCTCGCCCACCCCGGAGAGCGACGACTCGGGACAGAACGGGACGGTGATCTCGCCGGCGAGCGGTCGGCCGGTCAGCCCGCGGGCGAATCCGTCGTCGCCGGGGTCGATCTCGAACTCCCACGGGCCGTTCAGGTTTCGCCAGTCGGGGCGGACGAACTGCGGGCGTGGATGCTCGGGGCGAGGCACGGTCATCGGCCTTCCTTTCACGGGACCCGCGTCAGGGTAACAGGAACGTTCACCCCCCGCAACACGCGGCAACCGGGGCCATCGCGCCAGGTGTCCACCCGGGCCGCGGAGCCCCGGCGTCGAAAACCGCCCCGCGAACTTCCGGGAGCAACGGATCCTCAGAAGACCTTGCCGCCGCGCGGGAACCGCCATACGATACACGGACAGGATTCGGCCCGGGAACGGCACGCCCGGCCGCGCGGCCCCATCGGGTGGGCCGAACGGACCGGGGTGACAGTGGAAAGGACAACGACCGATGATCAGCAAAACGATGCAGGAGGCCTTCAACCAGCAGGTGAACGCCGAGCTGTACTCGTGGTACCTGTACCAGTCGATGGCGGGGCACTTCGCCTCGGGGAACCTGCCGGGCTTCGCCGCGTGGATGACCGCGCAGGCGAACGAGGAGATGACGCACGCGATGAAGCTGTGCGGCCACCTCCAGGAGCGAGGCGGGCGGGTGACCCTGACGGCCATCGAGGCTCCGCCGTCGGAGTGGGACTCGCCGCGCGACGTTTTCGAGGCCGTCTACGAGCACGAGCAGAAGGTCACGGGGCTCATTCACAACCTGGTGGCCCAGGCTCGCGAGGAGAAGGATTACGCCGCGGAGGTCTTTCTGCAGTGGTTCGTCTCCGAGCAGGTGGAGGAGGAGGACACGGCGTCGTCGATTTTGGAGAAGCTGAAGCTGGCCGGCGATGCCACGAACGCGTTGCTGATGCTCGACCGCGAACTGAGCCAGCGGGGCGCCGAGTAGCAACGCAAGCAGAATGGATGCATCGGAAGGCGCGGCCGCCATCGCACGGCAGTCGTGCCTTCCGTTTTTTCGTGCGCGCCCGGGACGGCTCGTCGGCCCGGTGTGGTTGATTGTCGTTCGGCATCGGGGAGTTCCGTTTTGCCGCGCCGGCCACGGTGCGGGCTTTACACTTGCTGCGGCCGAGCTTATCATGCCGGTTTCGACTTCGTTGCACGAGCGGAGGGGAAGGAGCGGGAAAGGTGCAAGTGCTGATTACCGGCGCGGCGGGTTGCCTGGGCCGCGGCATCATCCGACCATTCGAGGAGCACGGCCACGCGCTGCGCTTGATGGACGTAGCCGACTTCGAGCACCCGGAACACGAGGTCGTCGTCGGGGACGTGTCGGACCTGGCGACGGTCCGGCGGGCGGTCCGGGGTGTCGACGCGCTGGTGATCGGGCACATGGCCTCACGTCAGGCGGGGGCCTACCAGACGCCCGGCGTGCCGTTCGACGCCAACGTGAAGGGGACGGCGAACCTGCTGTTCGCGGCCGTCGAGCACGGAATCGGCCGCGTGGTCCTGATCTCCACGCCCGGCGCGATCCTGGGATATCACGGGCTTAAGGAAGCCGAGTTCTTCGGGCGCGATCTGCCCATCGGCGGCGGCCGGGGGATCTACGGACTGACCAAAGCCTGCCAGGAGCTCATCGCCCGGCATTACCACACGGTCCACGGCGTGCGGTGCGCGGTGCTCCGGGTGGGGTGCATCGTCGAGGTGGACGGCCGGACGGTGACGGACAAGTACGGCCGGACGCACCGCGAACGGGGGCTTGCGCTGGTGAGCAACGAGGACATCGGGGAGGTGGCCCGGCTCGCGCTCGAGTTGCCGGACCTCGCGTGGGAGGTTTTCTACGCCATCGGCACGCCCGAGGCGCCGCGGAAGTACGACGTCGCGTACACGCGCGAGCGGCTCGGCTGGACGCCGCGCCACGACTTCACCTGGATGCCTCCCGACCCGCGCGCTTCACAGGATGCAGAGAACGGTTGATCGGCTGCGGAGTCATTCAACCGAGACTCGCCGGGCGGCGCGCGCGAACCGGGCCACGATGTCGTCGAGGTCGAACCACTCGTGGCCGGTCAGGTACGTGCGCACCTTCCCGCGGAAGGGTCGCCACCAGTGCTCGGGGACGGCCCCGGCGCCGCGGACTGCCCCGACGATGCTGCCGGCGGTGGCGGCGGTGCAGTCGTTGTCCAGGCCCATGGCGACGGTGAGGCCCAGTGTGCGGGTGACGTCGCCCCGGCCGAGCGCCAGGCCGAAGACCGTGAGGCACGCGTTGTTGATCGTGTGAGCGCGAGCCATTCCGGGGAAGCGCTGGTCGACCCGCCGGCGGGCCTCGCGCCAGTCGTCGAGCCGGCCGGCCCGGTCGAGAGCCCAGGTCAGCTCGCGGTGAAGCCGGCAGGAGCGGGGGATTTCAGCCAGGGCGATCCGGGCGGCCTCGAGCGGATCGTCGACGACGAAGGCGGCGGCGATCGCGGCGGCGAAGTACATGGCTCCGTAGATGCCGTTTCGCCGGTGGGAAAGGCGGGCGTCGCG
>CAZGEE010000428.1:0-2570 GCA_964525035.1 uncultured Anaerolineales bacterium | reverse complement strand
ACAAACCCCGTGGGTGCCGGGTTCGGTCGAGGAGGCGGCTGGGGCCGTGGCGGCTGGGGTCGCCGAAACTGGTTTTATGCCACCGGCCTGACCGGGTGGCAGCGAGCTGCCGGCGGGATGCCGGCCTGGGGCGGGGTGGCTCCGGGCTATGGGGCACCGACGGCCGCCGGCGTCTACGGCGCACCGAGCAAGGAGCAGCAGGTCGAGGCGCTCAAAGGGCAGGCCCAGTATCTGCAGGATGCCCTGAAGGACGTCAACCGGCGTCTCGAGGAGCTTGAATCCGCCGAGGAAAAGTAAGAAGAGACCGGGTCGCGGGAGGTGCGTATCGGGGAAGAACGCGCCTCCCCGCCCGATCCGTGGGGGGCCGGCAAAACGGTTTTGCTGCGCTCGTATTTGCAGTGGAGTGGGCTGACGCCGGAAAGGTGAGTTTATGAAAATCGCGGTGACGGCAACGGGGCCGACGCTGGACGATCAGGTGGACGCGCGGTTTGGACGCTGCGCGTACTTCCTGGTGGTGGACACGGACACGATGGCGCCCGAAGCGGTGACGAATCCGAACACGGCCGCCGGGGGCGGCGCGGGCATCCAGTCGGCGCAGATGATGGCCGACCGCGGCGTTCGGGCCATTCTTACCGGGAACTGCGGGCCGAATGCATACCGCGTGTTCGGGTCCGCGGGCATCCAGGTGGTGGTCGGCGTGAGCGGGACCGCCCGCCAGGCGGTCGAGCAGTTCAAGGCCGGCGGGTTCCAGTCGACCTCGGCCCCCAACGTTCCGGGCCACTTTGGAACGGGCGGTGCCGGCGCCGGCATGGGCGGCGGTCGCGGCATGGGCCGGGGTATGGGCGGTGGTATGGGAATGGGGGGCGGCATGGGAGCCGGTCGCGGTATGGGCGCGGCGGGCGGCTTCGGACCCGCCGGCGTGGCGTCTCAGCCGCCGAATCCCCAACAGGAACTTGAGCAACTCAAGCAGCAGGCCGAGGCCCTGGATGAGCAGGCCCGCCGGATCAAGCGCAGAATCGACGAACTGGTCGGCGGCGAAGCGGATTCCAGCGAGGATTCCTCGTAAGTTGCGGCGTGATAGAGGGAGCATGTTTGGAATGAGAATTGCCATCGCCAGCGGAAAAGGCGGAACGGGAAAGACCACCCTGGCTACCAACCTGGCCGCGGTGCTTTCGCGCCGGGGCGAGGCGGTGAGTTTGCTCGATTGCGACGTCGAGGAACCGAACTGCCACCTGTTCGTGCGCCCCGAGATCGAGGCCAGTGAGCCCGTCACCGTCCCCGTGCCCGTGGTGGACGAGGACAAGTGTACCGGGTGCGGGACGTGCGGGGAGGTATGCCAGTACAACGCCATCGCGGTGGTGAAGGGGAAAGTGCTGGTTTTTCCAGAGCTCTGTCACAGTTGCGGCGGCTGCGCCATGTTCTGCCCGGTGGATGCGATCCGCGAGCGGCCGCGCGAGGTCGGCGTGGTCGAGACGGGGACCGTGGGCTCGCTGCACTTCGCGCAGGGCAGGCTTCGCATCGGGGAGGTCATGGTGCCTCGGCTGATCGGGGCCGTGAAGGCGACGGCCGAGCAGGGGCGATCGGTGGTGCTCGACGCGCCGCCCGGGACCTCGTGCCCGGTGATCGAGGCGGTCAAGGGAGCCGACTATGTGCTTCTGGTGACGGAGCCGACGCCGTTCGGGTTGAACGATCTGAAGCTGGCGGTGGAGATGGTCCGCGCGCTGGGCCTTCCGTTCGGGGTCGCGATCAACCAGGCCGACGTCGGGGACGACGCGGTGAGTCGCTATTGCCGCGACGAGGGCATCGACGTGGTGCTCGAGGTGCCGTATGACCGACGCGTGGCGGAAGCCTACAGCCGCGGGCAACTGGCGGTGGAACGGTTCCCCGAATTCGAGAAGTACTTCACGCCGTTCCTCGAACGGTTGGAGGAACGGCTGGCGGTGAACGAATGATGGCGACGGATAGAGTCCCCCCGGGGAGTCGGCTCGAGCGCGAAGCGCGCCGGGTAGCCGCGGAGATCCTCGGTGTTCCAAACGAACCCGATCCGGAAGAGGTTCGCAAGGCATGGCGGCAGCGCTGCAAAGAGTATCATCCCGACAGAAACCGAGACGATCCGCAGGCCCAGCAGCGGTTTATCCTGCTCGAATGCGCCTATCGGCTGCTGAGCGGGACGGAGCCGTGCGAGGCGATTCTCCGGATCGCGGCAAAGCGTCTGGGCGGGGAGGACGCCGCAGAGCGCCCCGGGGAGAAGTACGACCTGGACAATGCGTGGGGCCATTTTCTCTGGTGGCGGGATCGTTTCTTCTGATGACCGGCCCGCCGAATGCTCGAAAGCAAGGTGACTGCAGATGAAGGAACTGGTCGTAATCAGCGGCAAGGGCGGAACGGGGAAAACGAGCATCATGGCCTCCTTTGCCGCGCTCGCCGAGAACAAGGCCCTGGCCGATTGCGACGTGGACGCGGCGGACCTGCACCTGGTCCTCGATCCGGAGGTCCGGCGCCGTGAGGACTTCAGCGGAGGCAGCCAGGCCCGTGTCCTCGCGGACCGCTGTACGCGGTGCGGAAAGTGC
>CAZGEE010000427.1:0-2578 GCA_964525035.1 uncultured Anaerolineales bacterium | reverse complement strand
GCCCACGGCCGCAAAGCGCTCCTTGGCGTGGTTGTAGGCCGACTCGATCTGCCGCTTCGCCGGCGCCTTCGTGGCCGAAGCCATGCGTGCGGTGCTCTTCGCCATCGCGATTCCTTTCCTGTCCTGTTGAGATGAAAACCCTGCGGGACGCTACCGGAGCGACGATACCCCAAAGCCCCGGCGGGGTCAAGGGGCGCGGCCGCTCAACCCCGCGTGCCCCGCAACCGAGTCGCGCAATCAGTCGACCCGGCCGGCGATGCTTACCACACGCGGCGGATGTACTGGGAGCGCCGGTAGCTCGAGTCGGTCACGTTCACGCACTCGATTCCCCAGCAGCGGCAGAAGTCCTGGACCAGGTGCGCGATGTGGCCCACGCCGAGCGCGAAGTGGTGCGTCGGCCCTTCCATGCTCCAGTTCTCCAGGAAGGTGCCCACGTCCGGCGGAAACTTCCCGCGCGTGTTCGTGTTGCCCGTGGCGGGAATCGCTCCCGGGAGGGACTCGCCCTCGGCCACGACGACCTTGAACCGCCCGTCGTGGGTCTGGGTCAGGCCGACGATCGTCATGGGCCCGTGCTTCAGGGAAAACTCCACGCTCACGCCGTAGCCTCGCTTGCCGTGCATCACCGACAGCCCGCGAAGCACGGGCCGCCCCTCGGCCACGGCGATGTGGTGCGGGCCGTCGTGTCCCACGAGCACGATGTCGTTGTCGAAGTCCACGGGGTGGACCTCGGCGAAGCAACCGCCCGCCTCCAGGCGGTCCATCAAGAGCATGGCCACGCAGTTCTTGATGTCGAGCTCACCGGCGATCGGAACGCCCTGCCCCGTCAGGAGCGACGCGCCCACGATGAGCGAGCAGCCCAGCCGCATGTTCTCGTTGTCCTCCAGCCCGCGATAATAGTAGCTCAGACCCGTGAGGTCGAAGTCGGCGATGAGCTTGTCCATACCGCACGCCACCTTGCACGCCCAGCGAAGGTCCTCCGGCTTGGCGGGCCCGGCAATCGGGTCAACCCCGGGCTCGGGGAAGTCGAACAGGGCCTTGACCTCCTCGAGCTTCTTCTCGAGCTGCTTGTCGGTGACAGCCTCGACGCGTTCGGCCAGGTCGTCGAGTTCGATGTGCTCGCAGTGCATTCCGAAGTAAGCGTCAAACATGGTCGGGTCGGAGTTCATGTCGAGCATGCCCTCGTAGACGTGCCCCATGACGCCGATCCGTGCGTTGCGCACCGCCGCGTAGGCCCGGGCGACCTTGCACCAGTCGAACACGCGGCTCCAGGACCGCTCGTCGTCGTAGAGCGACCCGACGATCATGCCGGGGATGTCGATGTTGGCCCGGCGCAGCGCGCAGCAGACCTCCGGCAGGCTGGTCTGGTTATCGTGTTCGAGCTGCATGAACGTCGTGCCCTTCTCGTAGTCCATCGCACGCGTCGGCTGCATCGAGACGATGATCATGGGCACCCCGGCCCGCTGGGCCACCGGCAGGACGGTGTTGCTGGTGGCGTAGGTGCTCATGTAGCAGATCAGGAAATCGACGTTCTCCCGGCGGAACATGTCGCCCGTTTCCCGGGCGAGCTGGGCCGTGTCGACCAGCGGACCGTGAACGACGTTGACGCCGCGCCCGCGGAGCTGGTCTTCGAAGTAGTCCTGGTGCTTGATCAGCCGGTCCTTGAGCCCCTCGAACTGGTGCCAATAGAACCAGCAGCCGCATCCGAACACACCGATATGCGCGCTTCCGTAATCGCGCTTGAACAGCTCCTCGAACGTAACCATCTCGACCTCCTTCATTCCACGACTTACCCGGTTTCCTGGTTCCACGAAGGGCACTCGTATACCATACACCTCGCCTTCAGACCAGCCGAAACCGCCGCACTTCATCGCCGCGTGCCCGCCGGGACGCACCGGCATTGCAACCGGGTGACGCCCCTCGGCCGGTCAGTCCGGCGGGAAAAACCACCTCCCGAACGAGACAATGCGCAGGATTGGCCTTGACAGAGGATGGAATCCGCGTTTATGCTGCGGCTTAATCGCGAAAGGAGTGTCATGGACGCCATTGATCTGCGGATCGCGCAAGAGCTGGCAGAAGACGGGCGCGTCCCGAACAGCCGAATCGCGCGCCGATTGGGGATCGCCGAGAGCACGGTCCGCCAGCGGCTCCGGCACCTGCTCGACTCGGGCCAGGTGCGCATCCAGGCGCTGGTCAACGGCCGGGAAATTCATAACCGCTACCTGGCCGTCATCGGCCTGAAACTTGAAGGCCGACAACTGACCGTCTGCGCGGAGCGGATCAACCGGCTACCCGAGGTGCAACGAACGTTGATCGTCACGGGCCGGTACGACCTTTTGGTCAGCGTGCTGCTGGACAGTCACCACGGGCTGGTGGACTTCGTCACCGAGAAGCTGAGCCGCATCCCCGGCATCCGCGATTCAGAAACCTTCGTCTGCCTGAAGGATTCGGATCCGTATTTCCCGGCCGCCTGTGTGAAAGGGAACCCGGATGCCCAAAGGCGCAAGAAGAAACCGCGAACAAGAAAAAAGAGAAAGAGGAAAAAGTCATGATCACGATCGGGGTACCCAAAGAGATCATG
>CAZGEE010000426.1:0-2581 GCA_964525035.1 uncultured Anaerolineales bacterium | reverse complement strand
CAGTCGCCGTAGGCGGCCAGCGAGGGGGTCTTGAGCCCGGCCCGCCGGGTCAGCTTCCTGACCTCGGGGATCTCCTTCTCCCAGTGGCGCGGGTCGATGGTCGCCCGGTTCCCCTGCCAGAAGTTCCCTTTCCCGGACGGGGCGTCGGGACGTTCGTTGAAACGCCATTCCACGCCGTCGAATTTCCATTTCTTCAGCTTCTTGACCGCTTCGGCAGGTTCGTAATCCGGCATGCACACGGTGAAGACGGAATACTTCACGGCGGGCCCTTTCCTGTTCCAGGCGCGTTCGCAATTCGCGTGCGCTGCGGCCGCTCCGCACCGGTACGCGGAAGGAAAATTTTAGTTGCATCTCGGGGGCCTGTCAATCAAACTGTGACACCCGAAAAGCCCCGGCAGAAACACGTAAAATCGACGAATGGAGAGCACTTTGTTTGCTCACCGCGGTCCGATTTTCCTGGTGGCGCTCGCCGCACTGGCCGGCCTCCTCGGAGGCTGCGCCGTCGATCCGTTCGCGCGGATCGACCTCGGCGCCACGTCCGCCCCGGCGGTGCGGAGCGCGTTCGGCGCCGAGGCCCGCGACACCGACGGTGGTTGCACTGTGGCGGTCGGGCAGCAGTGGCCTACGGTGGTAGGTTTCGTCCACGCTCACGTGCCCGAGCAGGGCCGCGTCGATTGGAAGGTCAGCTTCCGCGGCAGCGTGATTCACATGGTCACGTTCCAGACCCTGAACTTGAAGGTCGTCTACGAAGGGCCTTTGTCCGAGGCGCTGGTCAACGGGCTGAGGGCCCCCGATCCGGAAAAGGCCAACGAGTTCGCCGCGGACCTGGTGGGGTTCCTGGACCAACGCGTGCGGGTGGGCATGACGGAGCCGTGGTCCGACCCCAAGGCGCTCGAGGAGGACCGGACCTGCAGCCGCTTCCTCGGGTTGTACGAGTTCTCCCTGTCGGGCCTGCGCGGCCGGGGCAAGCTCTCGCGCGAGCGCTTCGCGGCGCAGATCGATGCCCCCGGGGCCCGCCTGGTCCTGGATTATCTCGGCGACGAGGTCTATCAACTGGCGATGCGCGGTACGGTCTCCCTGAAGCCCTTTCCCATTCTGTGAGCTTGCGCATGCTTGATCCGCCCGTTTTGTGCACACTGGGTGCGCGGGCAGTTTTTCTTGCGATGGCCTGTTGACCGAACGCCGGCGCCGAGGGGCGACGGTATCTCCACGCGGCTTGGCAAGGAGTCCAGCGGTGGAAACCATTCGAGAGCAGTCTCGCGACGTTCCCGTTGCGGCCGACGTGGATCTCTGCGTCGTCGGTGGAGGATGCACGGGCGTCTTTGCCGCGGTGGCGGCTGCCAGACTCGGGCTGACTGTGGCTCTCGTGGAGCGGAACGGCTTCTTCGGAGGCGTGGCCACCGCCGGGCGGGTCAACGTCTGGCATTCCACGTTCGACACCACGGGCTCGCGGACCATCATCGCCGGCCTGACGCAGGAGGTGCTCGACCGGCTGGCCCGGCGGGGCGCGGCCCTCGACGAAGGCCCCGGCGAGGGCGCGCACTGGGTGCTCAACACCGAGGAGCTGAAGATCGAGCTGGACGAACTGGCGACCGAGGCCGGCGTCCGGCCGTTCCTGCACACCTGGTTTGCGGACGTCGCGAGCGAGGACGGAAAGCCCTTCGCGGCAATCGTGGAGGATAAGTCGGGGCGCCGGGCGATCCGCGCGGCCCAGTTCATCGACGCGACCGGCGACGGGGACCTCCTGGCCCGTGCGGGGCTGGCGACGGAAACGCGGGACAACCTTCAGCCGCCGACGACGTGCGCGATCCTGCGGGGCCTTGGCGCGCTGGCGAAGCGGCGGCCGGGATTCGAACTGGGCCGGGCCCTCTTCGCCGACGGGCGGGACCCGGGGATTCCGCACGGGTTCCTCTGGTCACGGCCGTGTGTCGGGCAGCCCGAGAACGTCATGGTGGCGGGCACGCGTGTTCGCGGAGCGGATTGCTCGGACGCCGACGAGCTGACCCGTGCCGAGCTCGAAGGCCGCCGGCAGGTCCGCGCGATGTGCGACGTGCTCCGCGAGCTCGCGGGCGGGCCCGAGGAGATTGCGATCGTTTCGCTGCCGGCGTGTATCGGCGTGCGCGAGACGCGCCACGCCGTTTGCCTGCACCGGGTGACGGAACACGAGGTGCTCGGCGGGATGCGTTTCGACGACGCCGTGGCCAACGGCAGCTACCGCGTGGACGTCCACCACAGCGATCGGCCGGGACTGACGTTCCGGTATCTCGATGGACGCGAGGTCGCGTGCGTTCCGGGGCGGGAGCCCGAGTGCGGGCGGTGGCGGGCGGAGCAGGCGGAGGACCCCACGTTCTACCAGGTTCCCTACCGGAGCCTCGTGCCGCGCGGCGCGCGAAACGTCCTGGCCGCGGGTCGGCTGGTGGACGCGGACCGCGGTGCCTTCGGGGCCCTCCGCGTGATGGTGAACTGCAACCAGACCGGCGAGGCGGCCGGTACGGCGGCGTACCTCGCGCGCCATGCGGGAACCGATTTGGCGGAGGTGGACCCTGCGCGGTTGCGGCAGACGCTGGCGTCGCACGGGGCC
>CAZGEE010000425.1:0-2583 GCA_964525035.1 uncultured Anaerolineales bacterium | reverse complement strand
TCGGCCGGATGGCCTGGATGGACCCGGGGGTCTTCCCGATCATCTTCTTGGCCACTTCGCCGACGGCGTCGCCGTTGAGGAGCACTTCGTTGGTTTCCCTACGGACCGCCACGACCGAGGGCTCGCAGAGGACGATTCCCTGGCCGCGCAGACACACCAGGGTCGTCGCCGTTCCCAGGTCGATGCCCATGTCGGTGGAGAACACGCCCAGCAGGCGGTCAAAGATCATGGTCCGGCTCCCGGCGGAACGGCGGCGAAACCAACGTGAAGAATTGACCCACGACAAAGGGTGCGACAGGACGGAACGGCAGGGCGCCGGCCGTCCCGCGATGAGCCGCAACGACTTCAGCTCCGCGTGCCTCGGGGCCTACGCACGTCCTGAGCCTTTCGAGCGACCGGCCTTCCGATGTGCGTCTCCAAGACCCCGCAGGGGCCCCGGCCTACTCGCTCGGCTCCGCCCCGGCGGAGAGTCCGGCCCGAAGACTTTTCTCCGACAGGGCCTGGCGGACTTTCGCGCTGCCCTGCTCAAGCTGGTCCCGGAACTGCTCCGCTTCCTTCATCGCCGCGTCGTACGCCTCCGTCCCCTCGAAGGGGAGCACGTAACCGTACTCCGACTTCAGGTTGGCGCCCAGGTAGAAGGCGCTGCCCACCAGGGCGAGGAGCGCGATAACGAGCATCAGTGTGTAGACGTTGTTGGCCGACCCCGTGGCAACCTGCGTGCCGGCGCTACCGCCTGACGGTGTACGTGACATGATCGCTCCTTTGCACCTCACCCGTGACGGTCGTAAGCTGGCCCACCGCCCGGTTCTCGTCCACCTTCGTGATGACCAGGTCGGCCAGGTACTGGTCTCCCCGCGAGATGATCAGGGTCATCCCCTCGACCACGTGGTCGCGCTCGCCGAGATTGATCTCGGCCACGCTCCGGTTCGGGTCCACCTGGATAATGCGGCCGGCCAGGGCCGTCGTCGGCAGCATCGCCTTGGCCTCGGGGGTCTCGCCGCCCGGCCAGTTCTGCTCGTACCAGGTGGCTTTCTTGGTCAGCTCCGCCACGCGCTGCTGGAGTCCGCGGACCCGCGTCCGCAGGTCGGCGTTCTCCCGCACCAGGTTCTGCTTGTCCTTGACCAGTTCCTGGTTGGCATCGCGGAGCTCGACGCTGGTCGCCACGGCCTCGTCGTGGGCCGCCTGCAGCCGCTCCTTGTCCTCGTTGAGCTTCTCGTAGGAATTGCTCAGGTTGGTCACCTTGGTATTGAGCTCCTCGAGGCGGACGCCCTGCTGGTCCCGGTCGCGCAGGAGGTTCTGCTTCTCGTCCTTCAGTTCTGCGATTGCGGCCTGCTTGTTACCGAGATCCGCCAGGTACACGGCCTGGTTCTGTTCCTTCTCGGTGTTGGCCCGCGCCAGCGCGGCCTGGAGGACCTCGATGGCCTCGACGGCTTCCTGGCGCTTCTCGTCGGCCAACTGGGCGTTCCGGTGCCACTGTTCGCCGGTCTTGGCCGAGCCGACCATCAGCGCGCCCACGGCCACCCCCGCAATGAGGATAAGTACCGTCACAATCTTACCGAGAATACTCAAGGGGACATCCTCCTTTGTAAGCAGCCAAGCCCGTCACGCCGACGGTCCTCGGCACCCTGCCATGCAGTTCGTACGATCCCGACTCCGCCCTTCCGAGGATACGATACGATAATGAGACCACATTCCGCATCCCGAACCGCCCCGGGCGATCCGGGAAATCCACTACCGTGCTGCTTAGTCCCGCTCTGCCGGGACATTACGACAAACGGATTCTACTTCACGCCCCTATACCGTCAAGGAAAAATTCCACGGGGTCCCGCCCTATTTCCGGCCGGGGGACACCGGGGGCATCGGACCCTTCGGCTCGGGCGAGTCGCCGCTTTTCGGCGGCCGGCGGAGTACCTCGTCCTCGGTCAGAAGTCGCGGCGACTCCGACCGCTCGATCCGCCGCTCGACCCGCTTGCCACGCCGCGTCCGGAAACTCAGAATCGCCCACGCAGCGCTGGTCTGGACATACGGGTCGCGGCTCTCCAGCGCCGTCGCCACCTGCCTCCATGCCGGGGAGTACCCGGCCCGGGCCAGCAACTGGCACGCGAAGGCCTGTTCCCTCGGGCCGATGCGATTCTTGGGGTCGGCTTTCCCGCGGCCCTCGGCCAGGTCCATCAGAAACGCCACCTGGGTGTAATCTTCGAGCATGGCCCGCGCCCCGAACGCCGCCAGCCGCGCCGGTACGCTGCTGGGCCGACTACCCGCCTGCACCTGCCGCAACGTCGCGATGTCGTCGGCCGGTCGGCCCACCTCCCCCAGCGCCAGGATCGCGTTCACCTGGTGCGGGGACTTCGGCGCGCTCGCCAGTGAGCGAATCACGTCCAACCCGGAATAGTCGCCCAGCCGGGCCATCGACTCCGCCGCGTTCAGCCGAACCACCGGATCCTCATCTTCTGTCATCCGCTGCCGGAGCATCGGCGCGGCCGACGGGTGGTCCAGCAACCCCAGGACCGTCGCGGCGTTGCGGCGGACCACGGGGTCGTCCGCGACAAGTCCTTGGGCCAATGCTTCCATGCGCGAGAAGTC
>CAZGEE010000424.1:1507-2590 GCA_964525035.1 uncultured Anaerolineales bacterium | reverse complement strand
AGAAGGCGGAGCGGTCGGGGTCGAAGCCCGGCAAGTGGACCTGGCGCAGCATGTCGCCGGTGGTGATGATGCAGGGGTAGCATTCCTTGCCGCTGGTGACCTTGCGTCCGAGCTCGATGGTCCGCTCGTCGGCCATGGGCATCTGCACGGCCTCGACGCCGTTGGCGCGCATGGCCGCGGCCATGGCATAGCCGTGATCGTCCATGTAGGGGATATAGAGTGTCCGTTTCGCCGGGTCCTGGCGGACGTCGTAGGTGAACTTGCCGGCGCGGACCTTGCGCTGGCGGTCGCGGCCGTGGCCGGCGCGGACGTTCTTGAGGCTGTCGAGGTAGGCCTCGCACCGGGTGATGGCCCCGACGTCGGCCGAGTGCTCGTCCACCTCGAGCGTCAGGCACGGTTTGCCGCGAAGCTCGCGATCGAAGAATTTCATGATGAACGAGTCGGCGCCGCAACCGAAGTTCGTGATGTAGACCGGGTACAGGTTCGGGTGGTCGCGGATGATGCGGCCGGCGGCGAGAATCCATTGCCCGTACTTCCAGTACATGTGCGGGTAGTCGCCGCCGATGTCCTGCTCCTCGAGCGGGAGCATGTCGATGGGGATGGCGAGGCAGCCGAGGTCGCGCAGCTTCTCCGGGATGTTGAGGTTCAGTCCGGCGTCGCAGCCGTTGTAGGGCCGGCTCACCACCACGAGGGCCGGCTCGTCGGGCAGTCTGCGGAGGACCTCCCGGCCCCGCTCCCGCAGGCGGCGCTGAAATGCATCCTGGACCTCGAAGGCCCGTTCGATCGCCTCGCGGCGGCACCCCTTGCCGATGCCCATCTGCCGGGCCGTCGACTCGAGCACCCGACGCACGTGGTCGCGTCCGCGCGACATGTGGATGATCGGCGAGAGGACCTTTGTGTCCGGGTGGGCCGAGAGGTCGATTGCGGCCCGGATCATGGAGGGCAGCGTCTGGATGTAAGGGCACGCGAAGCTGTTGACCACGCCGTCGCACAGCGGCGGCATGTCGATCACGCTGGGCAGGAACAGGAAGTCCACGCCTTGCTCAAGGGCGAACTTGGCGTCTCCCTTGTCCTTGTCGGTCA
>CAZGEE010000424.1:0-1497 GCA_964525035.1 uncultured Anaerolineales bacterium | reverse complement strand
TCAAGGGAGTTGAGCACGTGCCCGTGGGCCACCTTGATCGGGAAACAGGTTTCCGACGCCACCGTCTGGATGCCGGCGCCGATGATCGACCGGTTGGTGGCGTCGCTGGGGACGACCTCGAAGCCCATTTCGCCGAAGAAGGCCGAGAACATGGGATAGAGTTCCCAGAACATGGCCACGCGGGGGATGCCCACGCGGCGGGGCGTTCGGCCGTCCGAATCCGGGTCGGGCGCCTGCGGGCGGTAGGCCTCCATGAGCATCCGGTCGCGTTCTGCGAACAGGCGCGGCAGGCCGGCGCCGCGGCTCTCGCGCTCGGCCTCGTCGAACTTTCCGCACCGGCTGCCGTAGTAGAGCTTGCCCCGGCCCTTGATGTCCACGACGCGGATCTCGCATCGGTTGGCGCAGCCGGTACACTCGAAGCTGCTGGTCGAGTACTCCTGGTCGCGCAGGTCGAAACCGGCGAACCGGGTCCGGCTCCGGCCGTCCCAGGCCTCGCGGGCCAGCAGGCCGGCCCCGATGGCGCCCATGACGTCGTGATGCGGCGGGACGGTCACCTTCTTCCCGAGCGTCTTCTCGAACGCGCTCTTGACGCCCCGGTTGTAGGCCGTGCCTCCCTGGAACAGGATGTGCTCGCCCACCCGCCGGTCCTCGACCACGCGGTTCAAGTAGTTCTGGACGATCGAGTAGCACAGGCCGGAGCAGATGTCGTCGGTCGCCACGCCGCGCTGTTGGTTCACGTTGACGTCGGTTTCCATGAAGACGGTGCACCGCTCGCCCATGCAGGGCGGATTCTCGGCGGCAAGGGCCAGGCGGTTGAACTCCCCGCCCTTCAGGTCCACCTCGAGCCGTTCCGACTGTTCCTCGATGAAGCTTCCGGTCCCGGCCGCGCACACCTTGTTCATGGTGAAGTCGACCACGGCGCCGTTTTCGAGACTGGTGTACTTCGAGTCCTGCCCGCCGATCTCGAAGATGGTGTCGACCTCGGGATCGACCAGCGCCGCGGCGGTGGCGTGGGCCGTGATCTCGTTCTTCACGAGGTCCGCCCCGAGGTAGTCGCCCGTCAGGTACCGGCCCGAGCCGGTGGTGCAGACCCCGCGGACCTCGACGCGGTCGGCCACCTCGGTGCCCACCTCGTAGAGCCCCCGGGTGACGGCCTCAAGAGGCCGGCCCGCGGTCATCAGGTACCGCCGCGCGAGCACGCGGCCCTCGGCGTCGACGACCACGACGTTCGTGGAGATGCTGCCGACGTCCACGCCCACGAAAGCATCCACCTTCGTCCCGGACTGCAAGGGGGATCGATCGGGTTCGATCACCAGCGGATAGCCGTCGTCCTCGAGCGGAGGATGCGTCGCGTAGGACTCCGAGCGGCGGGCCCGGACGTGCTCACCGAGTCGCTCGAGCTCGTCCGGCGGACGGAGCAGGTCCCGGTGGGCCGCCGCGAGGACGGCCCCGATGGCGCCCATGGCCGCGTGGTGCTTCGGAATGATGAGCTCCCGC
>CAZGEE010000423.1:1061-2595 GCA_964525035.1 uncultured Anaerolineales bacterium | reverse complement strand
TGTCACGTGGCCACGCGGGACTTGGCCGCTCACACGCGACGAGCCGAGGTGCTGATCGTCGCCGCCGGGGTGGCCCAGGGCCGCTGGCAGGGGTACCTGCGTCGGCAGAAGGCCGGCGAAGGGCCCTCGCTGCCGGACCTCTCGCCGCTGGTGAAGGCCGACATGGTCCGCGAGGGGGCGGTCGTCATCGACGTGGCGATCAATCGCCTCCCGAAAGGGTTCGACGAGTCGGGCGAGCCGCTGAAGAACGACAAGGGCAAGCGGGCCATGGTCACGGTCGGCGACGTGGACTTCGAGCCGGTGAAGGAGAAGGCCGCGGCCATCACGCCGGTTCCCGGAGGTGTCGGGCCGGTCACGGTGGCGATGCTGCTGCGGAACACCGTGGCGTGCGCGGAGGCGCCGGCCGAGTAATGGCGAACGTCAAGGGGTAACCGGCCCTGTGGGCCGTATCGATTTCGGGTCATCACCGAGGAGCTTTTTCATGGCACGTTCCATACCGTCGGACATCGACATTTCGCGGGCCGCCGTGTGGAAGCCGGTGACGCAGATCGCCGCCGCGGCTGGCATTCTGCCGGAGGAGCTGGAGCCGCTGGGCGACTACAAGGCGAAGGTTCGCCTCCAGATCCTGGACCGGATCCGCGGAGCGGGGAACGGCAAGTACATCGACGTCACGGCCATCACCCCCACGCCGCTGGGGGAGGGCAAGACGACCACCTCGGTGGGGCTGACCCAGGCGCTGGGCCGCATCGGGAAACAGGCGTTTCTGTGCATTCGCCAGCCCTCGATGGGCCCGACGTTCGGCATCAAGGGCGGCGCCGCCGGGGGCGGGTACAGCCAGGTGGTGCCCATGGAGGAATTCAATCTCCACCTGGGCGGCGACATTCACGCGGTGAGCATCGCGCACAATCTGCTGGCCGCCGCCATTGACGCGCGCATCATGCACGAGGACCGCATGTCGGACGAGGCGCTCGCGGCGGCCGGGCTGCACCGCCTCAACATCGATCCGTACAGCATCACGTGGCGCCGCGTCGTGGACGTCAACGACCGGGCCCTGCGCAACGTGGTGGTGGGGCTCGGCGAGAAGACCGACGGGCGGCCCCGGCAGACCGGGTTCGACATTTCCGTGGCGTCCGAGGTGATGGCCATCCTGGCGCTGGCCGACGGCTACAAGGACATGCGGGAGCGCCTGGGCCGAATCATCATCGGGACCGACAAGAGCGGCGACCCCGTCACGGCCGAGGACCTGGGCGTCGCCGGGGCCATGAGCGTCCTGATGAAGGACGCCCTCAAGCCGAACCTGATGCAGACACTCGAAGGTCAGCCCGCGTTCATTCACGCCGGGCCGTTCGCCAACATCGCGCACGGCAATAGTTCCATCCTGGCCGACCGGATCGCCCTGAAGCTGGCCGACTATGTGGTGACCGAGTCGGGCTTCGGGGCGGGCATCGGGATGGAGAAGCTCTTCAACATCAAGTGCCGCGTCAGTGGTATGGCTCCGGATTGCGTCGTGCTCGTGGGCACGATCCGGGCGCTG
>CAZGEE010000423.1:244-1051 GCA_964525035.1 uncultured Anaerolineales bacterium | reverse complement strand
GAGAACCTTCCGCTGCTGTCCAAGGGAGTCTGCAACCTGCAGCGCAACGTCGAGATCGCGCGAATGTTCGGAGTGCCGGTCGTCGTGGCGATCAACACGTTCGCGACGGATACCGAGGCGGAGGTGCAGATGGCCTGCGACGCGGCGATGGACGCCGGGGCCGAGGCGGCCGTCACGTGTAACCATTGGGCCGAGGGCGGAAAAGGGGCGCAGGCTCTGGCCGAGGCGGTCCTGGAGGCGTGCGAGAAACCGTCCAACTTCCAGTGCCTCTACCCGACCGACATGCCGATCAAGGAGAAGATCGAAACCATCGCCCGGAAGGTCTACCTGGCGAAGGACGTGGTCTACGACCAACTGGCCGAGCGCCAGATCGCGTCCTACGAGAAGATCGGGCTCGGGAACCTTCCCATCTGCATGGCCAAGACACACCTCTCGCTGTCCCACGATCCCAAGCTCAAGGGAGTCCCCCAGGACTTTACGGTTCCCGTCCGCGAGGTCCGTGCCTCGGCCGGCGCCGGTTTCCTCTATCCGCTGCTGGGGCGTATCCGGACCATGCCCGGGCTTCCCTCGCACCCGGCCTTCATGGAACTCGAGCTGGACGAGCACGGGAACGTGACCGGCATGTTCTAGCGGCCGACGCTGCGAGCGGGATATGGGCGACCGACCGAAGCAAACGAACCTCATGATGGTGCGGGCGACGCTCGACGACCTGTCCCCCTGCGCCGTGCCGGAAGGCTTTCAGCTTCGCCGGTACCGACCCGGTGACGAGCACGCCTGGGCTCGCATCTGGACCGAGGCGAACCGTGA
>CAZGEE010000423.1:0-234 GCA_964525035.1 uncultured Anaerolineales bacterium | reverse complement strand
CAATTACACCGTCGAGCGCTTCCGCGAGGAGTTCGGCGACGAGGAAACCGCGTTGCGCGGGCGGCAGTATTACCTTTGCGACGCAACCGGGCATCCCGTCGGGACGGCCACCGCCTGGATGGGCAAGGCGGAGATCGACCCCTCGGCCGGACTCGTCCACTGGGTCGCGCTGGTGCCGGAGGTCCAGGGCCGCGGCCTGTCGAAACCGCTTCTCGCGGCGGTCTGCCATCGGCT
>CAZGEE010000422.1:0-2599 GCA_964525035.1 uncultured Anaerolineales bacterium | reverse complement strand
CCACGTGGGCAAGCTCTTCCACGGCCTGGATGTAGGCCAGCGGATGGCTGGCCGAGCAGATGCCGCACACCCGCTCGACCACGAACGGCACCTGGTCGAACGTTTTCTGTGTGGACAGCTCCTCGATGCCGCGATGGTTGTAGGAGATGCGCACGTCCATGTCGACGACCGTTTCGCCCTCGACGTAGAGCTGGAAGAACTCCGCCTCTTCCTGGAGCGGGTGGAACGGGCCCACCGAAATCATCGTCCGCTCAGCCATGGTTCGGTCCTCGGGCCTCGTCGGGCTCCTCTCCGCTGGGGCCGCGGCGCGCGTTGACGTTGTCGTAATCCCGCCGCAACGGGTGCACCCCCTCGGGCCAGTCGTCGGCCAGGATCAGCCGGCGCATGTCCGGGTGGCCACGAAAGCGCACGCCCAGCAGGTCGTGCATTTCGCGCTCGATCCAGTTGGCGGCCGGCAGGTCCTGCCCCACGCTGTCCAGTTCCGTTTCCGGGCGAGCCGCCAGCACGCAGAGGCTCACCACCAGGTTCGCCCGGTCGAACGACACGTGATACTGGACCTCGATCCCGTCGCGGACGTCCATGCCGGTGGCCGTCGCCAGGCGGCCGTCGAACTCCCGGACCAGGATCTGCACGGCTTCGCGGATGCTCTCCGGGCGAAGGCGCAGCCACGTCCGCCGCGGATTGCGATCCTCGCGGCCCAGGACCGTCTCGCCCAGGCGATCCGCAATCCGATCGACCAGCGTCGCCTCTCCTGCGGCCCGCGTTGCGGATGAAGCCGGCTCGGTCATCTCCTCGTTCCCCTTACAGCGTCGCCAGGGCCTTGACCACGGCGGAAATCATGGCTTCGGGCTTCGGCGGACACCCCGGCACGTAGGCGATAATCGCCTCGGGGTCCACCTCGCGGACGGCCTCGTCCACCCGGCACGCGGCATGATAGCCGTGGCGGAAAATCCCCTGCGAGATCGCGCACGACCCGATACACAGGACCACGCACGGCTTGGCCGTCTGCCGATAGACCTCCTGCAGCCGGGGCTTCGCCTGCCGCGTGCAGATGCCCGTCACGAGCAGGGCGTCGGCGTGCCGCGGAGAACCCACCAGCCGGATGCCGAATCGCTCCACGTCGAACGCCGGCGTCAGCAGCTCCAGCACCTCGATGTCACAGTTGTTGCAGGCGCCGCTGTTGACGTGGTACACCCACAGCGATTTTTTCAGGGCCCACGTTTTCCAGCCCATTCGTCTTCCTCAACGCGCCCGGCTCTCGCAAGCCGGGCCTCCCGGCGGCGCCCCGCGACAGTCAATAGCCCAGGATCGCCAGCACCAGGGCCAGCGCAGCCACCGGGGTCACCACGAACCAGAACAGCCGGACCGCCTGGTCCACCCGCAGACGCGGGTTCGTGTTCCGGGCCAGCACGATCAGCACGACAATCAGAAGGTACTTCAGGGCGAACCGGACAACGGCCCACCCCGTGCCCGTCTCGGCCGTCGACCCCAGCCCGCCCCAGAATACCGTGATGGCCAGGACGGGGAGCGTGGCCAGCAACATCAGCTTCGTCACCTGGAACATCGCGTACGGCGGACCGCTGTACTCGGTTTCGACGCCGGCCATCAGCTCGGTCTCCGCCTCGGCCAGGTCGAACGGCACGAGTCCCAGCTTCGCCTGGAAACAGACCAGGGCCACCGCCAGGGCAAGCACCCCGCTGAGGCTGTGGACCGCCGGGGCGCCGCCGGCCATGCCGGGCATCGCCCCCAGTTGAAAGCCCCAGCCGCCCGCGACCTTCACCACCGCCACGAGCAGCGCGACCACGAGCGGAAGCTCGTAGCTGAACACCAGTTTCATTTCGCGGCTCGCCCCGACGGCCGCGTGCGGGCTCCCGCTCGCGGAGCCGCCCAGAATGAGCGCCAGCGACGGAATGGTCAGCAGGTAGACGACCACGATCAGGTCACCGCGGAAGCCGAAGTCGCGGCCGAGAAGGGCCATCCAGAGGAGCGTCGCCGCCACGGCCACGGCCGCGACCCCCGCCACCGGCGCCAGCAGAAAGCCCGTCCGCCTCGCCGAGGCCGGCAGCACCGTCTCCTTGCCCAGCAGCTTGATGACGTCATAGACCGGCTGCAGGAGCGGAGGCCCCACGCGGTACTGAACCCGGGCCGTCACCTTCCGGTCCACCCAGCTCGTCACCGCCCCGAGCACGAAGGTGCCCAGGGTGGCGCCGAACATAAAGAGAACCGGTGCGTACCAGGAACCCATCGCGTAAGCTCCGTTTCGTCCTTCTGCTTCCGCTGCTGACGGCGCGCCGCCACCCCTCACCGGCGTTTGAGTAACCGTTGGCCGGTGGTGCGCCCGCCCAGCAGAATCTCCCCTTCCTCTTCCACGTCCGTCTCGTCGACGAACCGCAACGCCCCCGTGGGGCACACGTGAACGCATCGCGGCTCCAAGCCTTGCTCAGTCCGGTCGGCGCACAGGTCGCACTTGGCCACCTGGTGCCGTGTCAGCTCCAGGCTGATGATGCCGAACGGGCACGCCCGGGCGCAGCTCCCGCATCCCCGGCAACTGAACACCGCCCGCTGGACGATGCCCGACGGGCCGCGGTGCATCGCCTTC
>CAZGEE010000421.1:0-2608 GCA_964525035.1 uncultured Anaerolineales bacterium | reverse complement strand
CCGGCATGGGCCTTCGCCCCACGTACAATCCGCGGCCCGGCGGGCCGTGCGAAAGCCAATTGATTGTTCAGAGAAATCTTAGAACGGCCAGCACTGGCGGATGGTCGGCAGGCGGATCGCGCGATCGAGCGCCGCGACCAGCTCCGGCGGGCCGTCCAGGTCGTCCGTCGCTTGCAGGCCCGTCGCCGGGACGACGCCGAGCCACAGCCGCGTGAACGCGTTGACCGAGGCGGCCAGGGTCGGCAGGCGCTTCTCGGTCCCCGGCTTGGCCGACGACTCGGCGCCCAGGGCCACCACGTATTGGCCCGCCGTACCCCGCCACGGAGCATTCTCCGGCAGGAACCGCTCGATCGGATCGCTCAGGTCCAGGTTGAAGCGCACCCCGTGAGCCGTGTCCAGGTTCGTGGCCGCCAGGCACGCCGGCAGATCGCAGATGCGCATCTGCCAGAAAGCCCGAGCGCCGACGTGCGACTCGTGCTTGCCGCCTTCGGTCAGACTGCTCCGGCGGAACGGCTGCGCGAGGAGATCCTGGAGCTGCAGCCACGACGGCTCGCGCATCGAGACCGTGAGCACCTGGTCGCTGAAGCTCTTCAGCATGGCCATCAGCTCGAGGAACTGTTCGGGCGTCCGGTAGGCACACCACGACACGTCATACGGCGAGTGATAGCCAGCGTCGTGCAGCAGGAACACCAGGTGCGTGAGCTCGCCGTCGGGGCCGTCCGCATAGCCGAGTACGAAGGATCGCTTGTCGTGCTCGCGGGTCTCGGCATAGGTCCGCCTGGGCTCGTCGGGGAGCACCTGGCCGTGCGTGACCATCTGCGACGCCCGGGCGGCGTGAATGGCTTCCCAGTCGTCCGTGCTGATGCGCCGCGGCGGCCGAGCCTTGACCGGGACCCGGAGCGCTGCCGGGTTGAACCGATACAGGTGCTCGTAGCCGCCGGTGCCGAACCCGAGTTGGTTGTAGAAGCCCTGCTCGAACATGCCGAGGACCGCCAGCGCCGCGCCGTCTTCGGCGGCGCCCGTGGCGACGGCCTTGGCCGTCAGGTGCGAGGCCAGACCCTGCTTGCGGGCCACGCGGCTGGTGGAGACTCCCGCAACGCAGCAGGTGGGAATGGTTTCGGCGAGGTAACGCGTGGAGCTCCGGACGGTCTGGACAAAGCACTCGGCGTCGCCGTCGACCTCGGCAACCCACGGGCGGCCGTAGCTCGTGCGGTCGGACATGTTCTGCTCGACGTCCTCGTCGGCCCGCATCCACCCGACCTCGCGGAGGACGCGAGCGGCGCTCTCCAGGTCGCGCTCGGGGTCGTATGGCCGCAGCACAGGGTCCATGGTGAGGCGTCGCTCCTCGGCTCGCGCACGTTCTGACGGCATTTCCGGCTCAGGTCCGCCCGGTCCGGCCGCCGGGCCTTTCAAAGGGAAATATGGCACATTCCCATCGGGAAATCAACCCGACTCACCTCGGAGCCCGGACGATGCGGAAGGCGGTGCCGTCCCGGTAAGGCGCAACCGCTCGGCCGATGGCTGTCCCCGCGCAGCGGGGTCCGCCCGCTCAGACGTCCACGCCGAAGAATATCCGGATGAGATACCCCATGGTGAAGCTGACGGCGGCCACGCCGAGGCTCAGCCCGGCCATCTCCGCGAAGCGCGGCCAGAACTTCAGGTCCTGGGCGACCGAAAGGTCGTAGGTGAAAAAGAGGATGATGCACAGCGCCGCGGCCAGCGTCACGCCGAGCGACAGGAGCGGACTGGCCAGCAGGATAAAAGGCCCGATGAGAATGAAGACCGTCAGGATGTAGGCCAGGCCGGTGTAGAGCGCCGCCTTCAGGGGCGAGTTGGAACCGGACTCCTCGGTCTTGGTCGAGAGGTACTCCGACGCCGCCATCGACAGCGCGGCCGCAACGCCGGTGATCAGGCCGATCACGGCGATCAGGCGACTGTCCCGCAGCGCGAGGGTGAACCCGGCCAGCGCGCCGGTCAACTCGACCAGCGCGTCGTTAAGGCCGAGAATCACCGAGCCGACGTACCGCAGCCGCTCCTCGTCGATCATGCGCGTCAGTTCGTCCTCGTGCTGGTGTTCGTCCCGCACGACACGGTCGGCATCCGGAATCGTCCCGACGAAATTTTCGTAGTTGACCTGGGCCCGCTCCTCCGCCTTCTCCATGAACTTGATGGCGAAGGTCACGCCGAGCAGCCTGGCGATCCAGACGAAGAGCCGGACCGCCCATCGCTTCGGACCGGGGGTCTCCCCCGTGTGCCGGCCCCAGAACTCGTAATGCCGCTTCTCGTCCTCGGCGATCTTCTCGAGGACCTTGCGATTGGAAGGGTCCTTCTGCCTCCGCGCAAGTCGGGTGTAGACCTCGTGCTCGGTGATCTCGTTCCGCTGGGCGCGGACGAGGTCCTTTTTGATCCGAGCGTCGATTTTCGCCATGCGTGTGCTTCCTCGCGAACCGGTCTAAGCGGTATTACCTAAGTTCTTTGGGGTGCAATTGCGAAAGGACGGCTGCAAATGGCCTGGCGGTGCACCCGACAGCAAAAAACTTACCTGATACCGCTTAGCTCTAGCGGCGACGGCACCTTGCGTGAGCATTGGAAAAACCCGGGCTTTGAG
>CAZGEE010000420.1:0-2619 GCA_964525035.1 uncultured Anaerolineales bacterium | reverse complement strand
GCCGTGGCATACTTCGACTGATCCCGGCGTCCGTCCGGATGGAGCAGTTTCCCGCCAACCTTTCCCGCGGAGAGATACGGAAATGCGAGCTTTGCTTCCTTGCCGACCGGTGCCCTTCCGATTACACTATCGACTCGGTTGCAGGTATTGGGTCTCATGGCGAAACGCTGGATATTCCATCCCCCCCACGCGGACCTTGCGGAGCTGACGGCCGGCTTGGCCATCGGTCCCCTGCTCGCGCAGGTTCTTGCCAATCGCGGGCTCACAACGGTTCGGGGCTGCCGCGATTTTCTCGACTGCGGCTACGAAACTCTGCACCGCCCCGAACAGTTACCGGGCTTGCCGCGCGCCGCCGAACGCGTCGTCGAGGCAATCCGTAACCACGAAAAGGTGGCCGTCTACGCCGACTATGACGTGGATGGGCTCACCGCCGCGGCGATCCTGTACCAGTGCCTTGAGCTGGCGGGGATCCGCCCGACCGTATACGTGCCGCACCGGATCGAGGAAGGCTACGGGCTCAACTGCGAGGCGATCGAGAAGCTCGCGGCCGATGGGCACCGCCTGATCATCACGGTGGACTGCGGCGTCACAAGCGTCGCCGAGGCCGCCCGGGCCAAGGCCTTGGGGATTGACCTGATCATCACCGACCACCACGAGCCCGAGCACGAACTGCCGGACGCCACCGTGGTGGTGAATCCGAAACTTCCCGGTTCGACCTATCCGTTTCGCGACCTCGCGGGCGTGGGCGTGGCCTTCAAGCTTGCCTGGGCGATCGGGCTGGCCCTCGGGGACGACCGGCAGTGCCGGCCGAAGTACCAGCGTCTGCTGACCGACGCGACCGGCCTGGCGGCGCTCGGCACCATCGCCGACGTGGTGCCGTTGGTGGGCGAGAACCGTGCACTGGTAAGCATGGGACTCCGCGCCCTGTCGAACCGCCGATTTCATCCCGGGCTGAATGCGATCGTCGAGTCGGCCCGGGTCAAGGACGGCCGGGTCCGCGAGCGAGACGTGGCCTACATCATCGGCCCACGGCTGAACGCGGCCGGGCGCATGGGCCACGCCGCCCAGGCCGCCCGCCTGCTGACCGACGCCGAACCGGACGAGGCGCGCGATATCGCACGGGAACTCGAAAGCGAGAACCGCCGTCGCCAGGAGGTGGAGCGGCGTATCTTTGAAGAGGCCGTCGAGAAGGCCGAAGCCTTCGGAGATCCCCGTCGTCGGCGCACCCTGGTGCTGGCGTCGCAAGATTGGCATGCGGGCGTGATCGGAATTGTGGCCTCACGCCTGGTGGAGAAATACCATCGTCCCGCGCTGCTCGTCGCCCTGGACAAAGAGACCGGGCAGGGTTCGGGTCGATCGATCCCGGGATTCAGCCTGTTCGAGGCTCTGGAGGCGTGCGGGGACTGGCTGAACAGTTTCGGGGGGCACGCGATGGCGGCCGGCCTGCGCATGGACGCCAAGAAGGTGCCGGCCTTCGCGGACTGTCTTGAGCAGCACGCCGCCACGGTGCTGGACGCCGGGGACCTGGTGCCGTCCATTCGCATCGACGCGGAGACCGCCCTCGCTTCGCTCACCTTACCGGTGGTCCGCGAGCTTTCGCGGCTCGCGCCGTTCGGCATGGGGAACCCGCGGCCGGTCTTCGCGACGTCGGGCTGTCGGCTGGCCCGGCCTCCGAAGCGAATGGGCAAACGCGGAGCCCACCTCGACCTGCAACTCTCGCAGGCCGGCCGTGCGGTTCGCGGCGTCTTCTGGCGTGCCGCCGACCAGGCCGAGGCGATCGGCCGGGCCGAGACGCTCGACGTGGCATTCCGCGTGCGCGTCAATCGTTTCCGCGGCCGCGAATCCGTGGAGCTCGACATCCAGGACGTGCACGCCGGCGGCTACCGGGAACCGGACCCCCAGGATGCCGCCTGAGTACGCCTCCCCGGCTCATTCTCCCAGAGGCAGGCTCAGCTTGTCCCCATGCGCTGGACAGATTTCGCCCTGGAATAAGGTGGAACCGTCCGCGGGGTGACCTGTTCGCTGCCGCTGCCATCCTGGTCATTCACCGTCTGGTCCGACCCCGCATCCGCCACCGGCGGCTGATTGCCCGTGTTGACGGTCTGGCGTGCTCCCCCGAACTTGACCCAGGGGGCTATGAGAGTCTCTACTGCCCGGAGGCGCAAGGAGATTCTCGATCAGCAGACGGAGACGAACCGCATGCGGCCCTTGTCCGGGACCTCGGCCCATTCGCTCCCGGGCCTTGCCGTTGGCCCACCGGGCCACCTTATCAGAACCCGGCTCGGCCATTTTCCCTTGACAGGGCAGAGATCGGGTGTCATACTATCTATACGCAGCTAAGGTACTGTCTCTGGGCGAAAAAAACCGATTCCAGTTGCCTCAAACGGAGGGCGAGACGATGAACGGGATGAATCGCATGACGATACCGGCGGTGGCCGGCTCTCCTGGTTCCCCCCTCTCCCCCAACCCCTCACGCCCCAAGCCCCTCGCGGCGGGCGCCCTGGCATCAGGGGTCGCCTCCGTTAGGGCGAAAAACTTATTAAGCAGAGTTAAAGAAGGAGTAAAGAGTGCAGGAAGAAAAGCAACTCTTGGAACTGCTTTAGCTTTAGCAAGTGCAGG
>CAZGEE010000419.1:398-2625 GCA_964525035.1 uncultured Anaerolineales bacterium | reverse complement strand
TGACGCGCACCCCCTCTGGCGGGTGCGCAAACGGGATGACGAGGTGGGCTTCGACGGTGGCCGGCAGCCGGGCGTCCAGTTCCGCCAGGGCCCGCATGACGGCGAAGATGGTGGCCGCCTGGCCCTTGGCATCGCAGGCTCCGCGGCCGAAGATCGTGTTGCCGTCGACGCGCGGCTCCCACGGCCGGAGCTGGCCCTCGCTCGGGGGCACCACGTCGAGGTGCGTGTTCAGGAAGAAGGTCGGCGCGTCGGGCTCGGCGCCGGCGCGGGCGGCGCGGAGGTCCGGCCGGTCGGAGTACGTGACGTCGGGCAGCTTGAAGCAGAAGTCCGGGTCGTCCTGGATGCTCTCGTCGATGGGCACCGGCACGCAGGTGTCCGCACACGGGGCCAGGGCCTCGCGCATGACCTCCATGGCGGGGGCCTCGCCGCCGCGGACGGACGGGACCTCGATCAGGCGGCAGAGCAGGTCGCGCACGTCGTCGGCCACGGCTTCGAGGGCGGGGCGAAACCGGCTTTCGTCGATCGACATAGGGCGCCTCGGTTGTCGTCGCGCCGGGGAACCGCCACCGCAGCGATGCGCGACAGCAGCGCGTCCGGCGAGCGACGCTACAATTCCTTCAGGACCTTTTCCATGATGTCGCAGGAGCGCTCGGCCTCGTCGCGGGAAATCACCAACGGCGGCGCCACGCGGATGACATTCCCATACAGGCCCACGCGGCCGATCAGCAGCCCGCGCGCCACGGCCCGCCGGATGATCTCCATGGTCAGCTCCGGAGCCGGCTCCCTGGTCTTCTTGTCCTTGACCAGTTCCAGGCCGAGCACCAGCCCGATGCCGCGGACGTCGCCCAGGTAGCGGCACCCGCGCTGCATTTTGCGGAAGCGGCCCATCATGTAGCGGCCGATCTCGGCGGCGTTGTCCGCGAGCTTCTCCTCCTCGAAGATGTCCAGCACGGCCAGACTCCCGGCCGTGCAGAGCGGGTTCCCGCCGTGCGTGCTCGACATCTCGCCGGGGGCCAGGCTGTCGAAGATACGCTTTCGGCTGACCAGCGCGGCCGTGGTCACCCCCGAGCCGATGCCCTTGCCGATGCAAACCATGTCCGGTTCGAGGTTTTCGTGTTCGAGGGCGAACATCGTCCCGGTCCGGCCGTAGGCCGACTGCACCTCGTCGAGGATCATGAGGACGTCGTTGTCGCGGCACCATTGCTGGACGCGGGTGAGCCAGCCCTCGGGCGGCACGATGAAGCCGGCGGCGCCCTGGTAGGGTTCGACGATCAGGGCGGCGATGTCGCCGGTGGATTCGGTCGCCTTGATGTGGTCGAGCCAGCCGGCGCAGAAAAGGTCGCACTCGGGGAACGTCTTGCCGAACGGGCAGCGATAGCAGTAGCCGTAAGGGCTGAACAGGATACCCGGCAGGAGGGTGCCGAAGCCTTTCTTCCCGCCGGTCTTTCCGCCCATGCTCATGGCCCCGAGCGTGCGGCCGTGGAACCCGCCCCAGAAGGAGACGATCTCGTTGCGGCCGGTGTGCCGCTTGGCCAGGCGGACGGCGGCCTCGGTCGTCTCGCTCCCGGTGGTGACCAGGAAACATCGGTCCAGGTGGCGCGGCAGGAGGCGGACGAGCCGACGGGCGAGCTCCAGGCGCGGCGGGGTCGGGAAGTCGTAGACGTTCATCAGCCGGCCCGCCTGCACGCGGACCGCCTCGACGAGCTTCGGGTGACTGTGCCCCACGTTGGTGACGAGCACGCCGCTGGTCCAGTCGAGGTACTCCTTGCCGTCGACGTCCCAGAGGCGGACGCCCCGGCCGTGGTCCAACACCACCGGGGCCTGCTGGCTCATGCAACCGGCCTCGTACTGCCGGCCGACCTTGAGCCACTTCGCGCTGCCCGGTCCGGTGACGTCCGGCGTCGCGCGTTTGCGGCTTCGGGTGGTCTTCGTTGCCTTTTTCGTTTGCCGCGTCATGGTTTCCGTTCCTCGTGCCGGATGTCGGTTCCGTGCTCTTCGGGGGCGCCGGCTCGCCGCCCCCGGCGCGACGGGTTCGGGTCAACCGCTTTCCAGGCCCGGGGTCTCCTCCACGTCCGGGTTGACCGTGAACCGCGGCGGCTCGCCTTCCAGGTGGCGCACGATGTCCCCGAGGATTTTCTCGCGGATGCTCCAGCCCGATTCCTCGCTGTACCACGACAGGTGCGGAGTCAGCAACAGGTTGGGCGCCCCGAACAGGGGGTTGTCGGGT
>CAZGEE010000419.1:0-388 GCA_964525035.1 uncultured Anaerolineales bacterium | reverse complement strand
GGAGGTTCGCGGTCGTAGACGTCGAGCGCGGCCCCGGCGATGGTGCCCTGCCGGAGCGCCTCGGCGAGGTCCTCGTCCACGATGATCGGTCCTCGGGCGGTGTTGACCAGCACCGCGGAGGGCTTCATCTGCCGGAGCGTGCCGGCGTGGATCATCCCGCGGGTCTCGTCGTTGAGGGGAACGTGAAGCGAGATAATGTCCGAGGCCTTGAGCACCTGCTCCAGTGGCATCGGTTCGACGCCCAGTTCGCGCCGGGCGGCCTCGTCGAGGTACGGGTCGCAGACGATCCGCTCCACGGCGAACCCCTCGGTCATGCGGTAGAGTCGGCTCCCGATCCGGCCGCAGCCGATGATCCCCAGCGTCTTGCCCTGGATCATGAAGACGGACC
>CAZGEE010000418.1:0-2631 GCA_964525035.1 uncultured Anaerolineales bacterium | reverse complement strand
CCGATCTGTTTGCTCATCGCGTGCTCCGCTTCTCGGTGGATGGTGGCTAGGATTCCGGTTCGACTACTTCGAGGGCCCAGCGGATCGTGCGCCGATCGCTGTCCGGAATGTCGCGCTTGCGGAAGTCCTTCGCGGCGGCGAGGCGCCTCAGGTCGTCGAGCCGGCCGAGGCCCTCGAGGCGCTCGTAGATCATCTGCCAGCCGCATGGCCGGTCCGGGGAGACCTCGCACGTCCCGTCATCCTGGGTGCCGCCGCAGGCGCCGTTGACGAGGCTCTTGGCGCACAAGGTGATAGGGCACAGCCCGCCGGTGTAGGCGAGCATGCACTCGCCGCATTCGGCGCAGCGTTCCGCCGACGGCCAGAGCCCCTGGTGATCTCCGCTGGAGATGGTGTCCATTGCCGGCACGGTCCGCCGGGCGACCATGTTGCCGACGGCCTGGACGCCGACTCCGCAGGAAGCTACGAGCACGGCGTCGGCCCGGCTCAACGGTTCCCGCGAGCGGCGCAGCCGCGTGCCGACGATCGCCTTGTTGCAGAGCATGTCCACGAGGGCCGTGCCGGTGATCGTCTTACCCGCTTGGCGGAACAGGGCGACCATGTCGTGCAGCCACGGCTGTCCGCCGGTCTCGCAACCGACGGGGCATCCGGCGCAGCCGAGCAGGAACATCGCCCGCGCGTCGGACAGCGATTCGAGGAGTTCCTCGTCCGGTTTGCGTTCGGTTGCGTTCATGAGTTCGCTTCCTCCAGTGTCGCCGAACCGCCGTGCCCGAAGAGCTGCGGCCCGGCGGCCGCGTGATTCGAGCCGTTGGTGGCTTGCGGCTCGCGTGCCGGGATCAGACGATCCGATAGCCGGCGCTTCGTCCGCCGCGCGCTGCCATCACGTGAACCGAGCAGGCCAGGCACGGATCGAACGAGCGGATAATACGGACCACTTCGAACGGATTCTCGGGGTCGCGGACCGCGGTGCCTTCCAGCGCCTGTTCGATGGGGCCGGGCACCCCGTCGCCGTCTCGCGGCGAGCCGTTCCACGTCGTCGGCACCACGAGCTGGTAGCGTGCGATGGCCTTGTCGCGGATTTCCATCCAATGGCCCAGCGCGCCCCGCGGGGCGCCGTGGAGCCCCGCCCCGGTTCCTTCTTCCGGGATTTCGATAGGTGTGGCGGCAGGCTCGCCCGGCCGGAGTTCTTCGAGCCACCCGGCCATGGCGTCGGCCACGATGCGGCACTCCAGGGCCCGCGCCAGGTGGCGGCCGAGGACCGACGGCAGCTTCTCCGGGCCGACGCCGGCCTTCTTAAGGGCCGACTCAAGGAGCGGCTTGACCGCCTCGTTGCCTGTGGCCCAGCCCACCATCGCCCGGGCCAGGGGACCGACCTCGGCCGGGGCGCCGTCGTAGCGCGGGGCCTTGATCCAACTGTAGGCCCCGCCCTTCTCGGGCTCCGGCTCCGTCGCGCTGCGGGTCGGCGGTCCGGCGGACGATTCCTTGTAGCGTGAGCGGGCGACCTGCTCGGCGATCTTCCCGGCGTCCAGGGCCTCCAGGGTGCCGTCGGGGTTGAACAGGCCGCGGGGCAAAAGTCGGTTCCGCTGCAGCGAGCCTCCGCCCGCATCGTCGGTGTTGAAGGTTCCGTACGCGAGGAACCGGCGGCAGCCCGGACCGATCTCGAAGTAGTCCGGGTAGGCCTCCGCGACGGCGAAGATCGTCGGCAGGTACACGTCGTCGATGAAGTCGCTCAGCGCCTGCAGCTTCCCGCTGAACGTGGCAACCTTGTCGGTCGTGATCTCGCTGGTCACGCCGCCGGGGACTACCGCGATGTTGTGGGGCATCTTTCCGCCGAAGACGCACAGCATCTCGTGCGACGTCCGTCGCGCCTCGAGTGCCTTGAGGTAGGCCCGTACGAGCTCGACGTTGACTTCCTTCGGGCAGCGATAGTCGCCTTCATAGCGCGGGAAGAACGGCGAGAGTTCCTGCCGGTCGATGAACGAGCGAACCGCCTTGAGTTCGCTGTCGCTGCCGTCGTAGTCGGCCAACGCGGTGACGTCCACGAAGTCCAGCGCCGCGAGCGTGAAGAAGTGCAGGATGTGCGACTGCAGAAAGTTGCACCCCAGCAACAGGTTGCGGACCAGGCGGCCGTTCCGAGGCACGCGGTTCGCCACGCCGAAGGCCTCGTCGACGCACATGGCCGACGTGGTTCCGTGCGCGGTGGGGCAGACTCCACAGACGCGCTGGGTCAGGCGTACCGCGTCGAGCGGGGACCGGCCCTGCAGGATGTTCTCGAATCCTCGAAACAGGGTGCCGGCCACGCGGGCCTCGCGGACCTTGCCCCCGTCGACCACGGCCTCGAAGCGCATGTGCCCCTCGATCCGCGTGATCGGATCGATGACGATCGTTTTTTTATCGCTACCGCTTCGCTTGGTCGTCGAACCGGCCATAAAGCTCCTTTCCGGCGGAGCGGGTTACGCGTCACGCCCGGGCTCTCCCAGCGGAAGAAACTGGTCGAGCCGCTCCTCGTCAATTTTCTCGTACAGGGGACTGAACGGGTCGGGGAAGTCGGGCTCGACGCATCCGTGGCAGGGGCTGCCCGCGCCGACGCACCAGCTCGTTCCGCTGTTCCACATCCGGGTGGGGCAGTCCGCG
>CAZGEE010000417.1:0-2633 GCA_964525035.1 uncultured Anaerolineales bacterium | reverse complement strand
CGGCAAGCGCGTCGTGACCGCTTCAATGGGGCCGCGTCTGGGAAGACGCGGAAACTTGATGAGTTTGCGGATCGATCCCGCGGAATGGTCAGCTTCAATGGGGCCGCGTCTGGGAAGACGCGGAAACCCTTCTGCCATCGGGGGTCAATTCCCAGTTCCCCCAGGCTTCAATGGGGCCGCGTCTGGGAAGACGCGGAAACCTCGCCGGCGAGAACCTTTACGCCTTCACGGTCAACGCTTCAATGGGGCCGCGTCTGGGAAGACGCGGAAACATATCAGCTTGAGCTTGGTGGCATTGCTGCCAAGTTTGCTTCAATGGGGCCGCGTCTGGGAAGACGCGGAAACAGTCGGTCTCGCAAGCGGTGCCGCCGCAACGACCTGCGAGGTCGTCTTCGAGCGGCGGTCATCATCGTGTTGTCGGAGCGGTTCTGCAAGGGCCTTGGTCGCACAGAGGTATTTACTTTTCAAGGGGTTCGAGCGGCGGCCGGGGGCGGCCCTTCATCGGACCGCTCGAAACCTAGATCACCGTCACCCTAGCGGGCGGTGCGTACTTCCTGCCGATACATTTCAGCCGCGCACCCAGGTCGCTGCCAGCGGGGCCGAGGTCCAATACGATGACCTGATCGTGCCGGTGATTCACGTGCTCGGACAGGTCGCGCCTAAGCCGGGCAAGCTCCACGTCGTTGAGATCGCACAGGAAGACGCTGAACTGCACGTGGTCGCCGTTACCCATCAGCGTCTTGAAGATGCGATTGCGCCGCTTGTCGTCGGCAATGTCATATGCAATGAGGTAACGGTTCCTCATGGTTATCTCAGCGTGTGACCATCCCGGTATACTTCGGCACGTCGCCGGTAAGCCAGCGGGCCAGGAGGCGTGCCTGCAAGCGTATGACGGATCGCCACGAGCAGCGGTAATTGAAGATTGGGTGTGTCACGAGCTGGTCGAGGCGGGCTTCGTATGCCCGGATGAAGGCCTTGCGCCCCTTGGGACTGATTATGCACCCGGCCCGGGAGCGGACGAAGTCGCCGGCCGAGACCATGCCGGTGTTGACGGCCGTGATGA
The DNA here is from genome assembly GCA_964525035.1 of uncultured Anaerolineales bacterium. GTDB lineage: Bacteria > Planctomycetota > Phycisphaerae > FEN-1346 > JAACEH01 > CAZGEE01. The sequence continues at coordinate 1,570 of CAZGEE010000417.1, read as the reverse complement.
CGGCGCTGTCCACGACGAGCGCGCGGAACTCCTCCATGAGATCGAGGGCCAGGGCGGGTCGGCCGTGGCGCGGTCGATGGTACAGGCCCCACCAGGGGTCGAGCCCTTCGGCCAGCAGCGCAACCGTGCATTCCTTGGCGAGCATGGCGTAGCCGAAGGAGAGCATCGCGTTGACGGGGTCCTTGGGCGGGCGGCGGTTCCGGTTGCGGAAATCCCAGGCCGAGTCGAAGTCCCTGGGAGAGAGCATCGCGCCGAAGTTGGCGTAGTATCGTGCCGCCAGGCTGCCTTCCAGGCCGAGGAGCTGCTCGGGGGACTCGGCGGCTCCGAGCTTGCGGAGAAGCTCGGCCATGTCGTTGAGGGCCGCCGCGGGGGCGGGCGAGGCATCGCGGCGAAGGATGGTGCGCTGGTTGGCGCCCTTGGCGGCAACGACGGCCTTGGCCAGGGCCAGGCACCGGGCCGGGTTGGACGCCGCTTTGTATTGATCGGCGCGAATGAAGGCGTTCCGCAACGTGATGCCGGTCGTGATGCCGCAGAACCAGTGGCCGGTGGTCAGGTGGACGATGGGGATGCCCTCTCGGCAGAGCCAGTTCAGCGCCTGGGCCGTGACCGACACGCTGCCGCAGAGGACGAGCTGGCTGACGTCCTTGATGGCAGAGGCGCCGAGCTTGTCCTTGCCCTTTCGGACGACGAGGCCGAGGCCGTGCTTGCCCACAGTGGCCCCTTGCTCCTGCACGTAGAGGGGCAGTGCGTCGTCGCGGGCGGGGTAGAGGCGGCGCACGTCGGCAGCCGCGGCGTCGGATTGGGGACGAGTCAACAGGGCCGTCTCATCGGGCAGGCAGATACCGGCCAGGGAGCAGCCGACGCATTTGGGGCTGTCGTCGAGTGGAGGGGGCAGATCGTCGGCGGGAGCGGCCCGATGCGCGAGATTGATCAGTTCGCGTGTACGGGCTTCCAGCTCGGCCGTAAAGGGCACGTCGACGCGTGTGCGCGAGCCGGCGAAGTATAGCACGCCGTGGTCGCAGCGGTAGGCGTGCTCGCGGAGGAGCAGCCCCTGGGCCATGAGCTGGACGCGTTCGGGTTCCCAGCAGCGATGTTCGTTGTCGGGGACGCGGCCGCGTTTGGTTTCGACGGGGACGGCCTCCTCGTCGGCCGTGGAGACCAGGTCGAGCTTGGCGGTCAGGCCGAGAGAATCGGAGCCGAGTGGCACGGAGCGGGCGATGTCCGGCGGTTCGTCGCCGGAGGGCGGCTCTTCAGCCGGGCCGCTCTTCTCGTCCGGTTCCCTGCTGTGGCCGACATCAGCATCGGGGAGGACGTGGTCGAGCTGATCGACGCGGCGATGGACGTTGCGCCCTTCCTGCGTGAAGACGTTGTCCGCCCAGCGGCCCTGGACGTGCATGAGGTGGAACAGGCGCGGGCAGTAGGCGTACTCGTTGAGCATGCGGACGGGGAGGAGGTCATCTGCCGCCCCGCCGGCGAAGCCTGACCCTCTAGTGGGGTCTGTCGGGATGGTCATTATTATTGACCTTCGTGTTGTGAATGTAACACATCACCATTCCAGTTCAGCCGCATG
>CAZGEE010000416.1:0-2640 GCA_964525035.1 uncultured Anaerolineales bacterium | reverse complement strand
TCAGCGACCGCGTGGTCTACCTGACCGACGGGCAGATCACCGACATCAAGCGCCGCGACGAACTCGACATCCAGGTCGGCACGATCGAAGGCCACTGACCGCGCTAGGCCTTGATCGCCCCCGACTGCATGCCGCGGATGAACAGGTTCATCATGAAGAAGAAAAGAATGACCAGGGGGATGCTCGCCAGCACGGCGCCGGCCATCTGCAGGCCGTAGTCGCTCAGGTGCTGGCCTTCCAGCAGGGCCAGCCCGGCGGTGATGGTCATCTTTTCGCGGTCCTTGAGCACGACCCACGGCCAAATGAAGTTGTTCCACTGGCTGAGCAGCGCGAAGATGGCCAGCGTTCCCATGATCGGCCGCGACAGGGGCATCGCGATGTGGCGGTAGGTCTGGAAATTGCTTGCCCCGTCAATACGGGCCGCGTCGAACAGGTCCTTTGCCAGCGTCTCCAGGTTGTTCCGCATGATGTAGACGTTCATCACCTGTCCGCCCGCGATGGCGGGCAGGATCACCGCCCACAGGCTGTTCAGCAGGTGCATGTTCTTCACGACGACATAGAGCGGAACCAGATTCAGGATGCCCGGAATCATCAGCAGCACGATCACCATCCCGTACAGGATCGCCTTCCCCGGGAACTCGAAGCGGCTGAACACGAACGCCGCCAGGCTGGCGAAGAAGAGGCTGAAGACCATGGTCGTCAGCGCGACCACCACGGTGTTCAAGATGAACGGCAACACGTAGTCCGCGGCCTCGCCGTAGTTCCCCACGTCGAGCCACTTCGGAGTGAACACGGAACAGAGCCGCTGTCCGGCCTCGAGCCGGTCCCCGTTGCGTACCAGTACGTTCGCTCGCGCGGGAAGCGGTAGCCGGTGCTGGAACGCGACCTTGAGTTCGGGGCCGGTGTCGGCGACCTGCGTCCGAAGGCTCGCGTCCGGATCGTGCTGGAGCGTCCACGAGTGAGGCCGCTCGGCGTACAGCCGGGCGAGCACGTCACCCGGCTCGATGACGGCCCGCTTCCGGTTCCCGGCCAGGAGGCCGCCCTCTTCGAACAGCGGGACAAAGCCCGGGGGCCCCTCCACGGGCCGGCCCTCCAGGGTCCACGCATCATCCACGTACTTCAGCGTGGCCTTGCGGGCGGCGACCAGTTCCGCAATGCAATCGGGCGGCCGGTGTTTCTCCACGGCCCGGGCCAGTTCCCGGCGCGCCCTCCGAAGCTTCCAGTCCGCCTCCCTGCGGGCAAAGGCATCGTCCCGCGGCACCTCGTCAAGGTTCGCCTCCGCCTCGCGCACCGCTTTCCGTGCCGGGGCGAGCGCCCGATCGAGCGCTGCCTGCTCCGCCTCCGTTCGGCTCGAAAGCTGCCAGGGCCCCGAACCACCCAGCCGCGGCGTCCGGGCCCTCACGACCTGGAACGTATGCTCCGACCCGAGCGGATATTCCCATTGGCCGTTGCCCCAATCGGACCCGGTCATCTTCACGATGATAAATCGGTCGTTCACAACCACGGTGGCTCGCGGCATCAACAATTCGGCCAGCAGCTTGTCCGGCGGCACGGTCACTTTCCGGGTCAGTTGTCCCGAGGGTTGCTCAAACCGCCCCTCGAAACCCGGCGGAACCTGAAGGAACACGTGGCTCTCCCGGGCCATCCACCCGATCCTGGCGTTGCCTACCAACGTTCGTTGTCGGTTCGCGACCATCTGCGCCAGTTTTTCGCCCGACGGCACGTCGACGCGGTACACCACCGCCCCGCCGTCACCGGTCGCGGCTTCCGGGGCGGCCAGCGTCGTTTTCACGACAAAGGGAGTGTCCCGGTCGGCGCGCAAGGAATATGCCCAGCGTCCATTACCGAGAGGCACCTGGTAGTCGCCGTCCGCGTCGGGCACGGCCAAGCCGACGACCAGCGTGTTGCCGGAAACGCGAGCCAGAACTTTGGGCTCAAACAGCGTGGCCACGGTGGTTCCCAGTGGAATGAGGCGGCTCGTTTCCTCCGTCTGCTCCCCGGGCTCCGGAGGAAGCTCGACCCGCGACTCGCGGGGCAGCCACTTGCGCAGGGGAACTCCTTTGTAGGTCCACGCGCGATCCTGCCAGACCATGCTCAGGTCCCGGTTCGCCTCGATCCTGGCGAGAGGTCGGCCGGGGACGGCTGGACGGCCTTCCGGCGGAGTCTTTTCGGCCAGCGCGACGATGCGCAGCGGCCGCTCGCGCGCCAGGTCGAACGACCACTCGGTGCGCACCACAAGCCGACCGTCCGAGCGGCTGACGGCGGCCGGCTGGTCGGCCAGCAGCAAAGCGACCGGTTCACCTCGATCGGCCTTGAACGAAACCATCTCCGCCACCGGTGGATCCGAGGGAACCTCGACGAGCCGTTGCGCTTTCGCTTCGTGTCGCGCGCGATACGGCGCAACCCGCTCGGCGACTCGCTCCGCGTTCACCCTCGCCCGGCGGAGCTTGCTCGTCGCCCGCTGGAGCTCTTCGGCTACCGGCACGTGCAACCGGCCGGCCCGCTCGGCACGCTCGCGGGCCCGCGCCACCGCCTTGGCCGCCAGGGCGACGTACTCCCGGGCCTCGACGGACCGCGTGACCGCGCGGAGCTCGTACCCGCCGCGCCGATCGGCTTCCTCCGTCCGGCTCACCCGTTCGG
>CAZGEE010000415.1:0-2646 GCA_964525035.1 uncultured Anaerolineales bacterium | reverse complement strand
TTCATGGTGCAGTCGCCGGCCAGCAGGTTCCCGAAGCGCCCCTCTTCGAGGGCCCGGCGGACCGGTGCCAGGGCCTTGCGGAATCGGCAGTTGAGGCACACGGCCAGCTTGGTGCCGGAGTCGTCGAAGGCCCGAATGAGCGCGTCGGCCTTCTCGAGGGTCATGTCGGGCGGCTTCTCCACGAGGCAATGCTTTCCGGCCGCGGCCACCTGGACGCCGAGCTTCGAGTGCGTGGCGTTCGGCGTCAGGATGTTCACCACGTCGAGGTCGTCGCGGGCCAGCAGGGCATCGAGCGATTCCTCGGCCTCGATGCCGCAGTTCTGCGCGAACTGCCGCAGCCGGTCGGCGTCGAGGTCCGTGGCCGCGACCAGCTCGGCCTTCTCGGAGGCCTTGATCGCGGCGGCGTGGAAGTCCGCCACCATGCCCGTTCCCACCAGTCCGAAACGCAACGGGTTCTCTGCCATGGTCGGGTCTCCGTTCGGGGTTTCTTCTCGCGGCTTATTCCGTTTCGCCGGCCGTCGTGGCCGACAGTTCCAGCGACACCGGGCACCGCAGCGACGCCGAGACGGGGCAGTACCGTTCGAGCCGATCCCGGAGTCCGCGGGCGCGCTCGGCCTCGGCATGGTCGGCGACGGTCACGCCGATCCGCACGTCGACGCGGGTGAATCGCAGGCCTTCGGAGGTCTTCTCCATGAGGCCGGCCCCGTCGGCCGTGCAGGCGGACAGCGTGAGCTTCGCCCGTTCGGCGAAGAACAGCAGCGTGCTCACGAGGCATCCGGCGATCGATCCGATGAAACACTCCTCGGGGGTCCATCGCCCTTCGGGTCCGCCGAACTCCGGCGGGGTGCCGATGGCGAGGTCCGGGCGTCCGTCGGCGGAGAGGCGGCACGACTTTCCGCCCTCCCAGGTGACCGTGGTGCGATACTCGGGCATGGCGCGTCTCCGTGGGCGTTCGCCCCGTCAGGGAATCAGCAGGGCCTTCAGACCCCGCTGGTGCTCCACGTCGTCGAAGACCTTCTGCCAGTTCGCGAGCGGCTCGCGGTGGGTGACCAGCGACCCGAGGTCGAGCTGTCCGCCGGCCACGAGCGCGAGGGTCCGGTCCCAGCACTCGTAGGCCGTGGAGATGTGGAAGTCGATGCGGCAGTCCTTGAAGATCGCGGCGTCCCAGGCGAAACGGATGCGGTCCTTGCCGGTCATGCCGATGACGCACACGCGGCCCTGTTTGCGCAGGAGGGCGACGGCCTGGTTGATGGCCGGCTCCGCGCCGCTGCACTCGACGACCAGGTCGGCGCCGCGGCCGGGCGCGAGCGCCTCGACCCGTTCGGCCAGGTCCTCTTTTTCCACGTTGACCACGTCTGAGAAACCCAGTCGGCGGGCAGTGGGCAGGCGAAGGTCCTCGTCGGCGCCGGTTCCGGCCACGACCACCGCCCGGGCTCCGCCGATGCGCGCGCACTGGGCGGCCACCAGGCCGATCGGTCCCGGACCCGGGACCACGACGACGTCGCCGGCCTCGACGCCCGTGCGCAGGAGCACGTCCTGGACGACGTTGGCGGCGGGCTCCGTCAGGGCCGCGGCCTCGTCGGGCACGCCCTCGGGCACCTTGTGCAGCAGGACGTCGGGCATCACGAGCCGGGGGGCGAAGGCCCCGTCGATGCCCCAGCCGGGCGAGCGCTTCTGCGGGCAGATCTGGCGGTTGCCCGTCCGGCAGAGGTAACACTTCCCGCACGCCCGGGTGTGCGGTTCGCCGACCACGCGGTCGCCCACGGCGACGGTGGTGACGTCGGGCCCGACCTCCGCGACGGTGCCGACGAACTCGTGGCCCAGGATCACCGGCGGCCAGTAGGGGAAGTTGTCGTGCAGGATGTGGATGTCGGTTCCGCAGATGCCCGCGGCCCGGACCTCGATGAGCACGTCGTCGGGTCGCTCGACGCGCGGGACGGGCTTGTCCTGCAGCTCGATGTTGCCGACGCCCTTGGCCGTCTTCACCAGCGCTTGCATGGTTTCCATGGTCGTATCCTCGTGTGTGTCGCGTGCCTGTGACGGTAGCGCGGCCGCGAGCGGCTACGTGGCGCCCAGGCGGTTGAACGTTCGCAGGAGCACCTCTGCGGCCGACAGGATGTCGCCGAGGCGGACCTGCTCGTCTTTTCCGTGGGCGTGGCCCAGCTCGCCGGGGCCGAATACCACGGTGGGGATCTCGAGATCGTTCGCGTAGAACCGTGCGTCGCAGGAGCCCGTCAGGGCGCTGAGTTCGGGCTCGGCGCCGACGTCCTTCAACGCCGCCTGGAGGGTGGTCACCAGCGGGTGACCGGGATCGAGCACGTTGCCGTCGGCGTGCAGCATCGGGAACGAGAGTTCGAAGTGTTCCCGGAGCCAGGGATCTTCGGCCCCGGTCAGCGCCTCGTGCATTCCGAGGCGGATGTCCTCGCGGGTCCGCGGGGGCAGGAAGCCGAACACGCCTTCGAGCGTGGCCTCGGACGGGCTCGCGGCGGGCCAGTTGCCGGCGCGGCAGACGCCGAAGGTGACCGGCATGGGGTTCTCGAACGCGTCGAAGAGCGGATTGCCGCGGCTCTCGGCCAGCAGGCGGTCGTGATAGCGTTCGAGAGCTTCCATGGCGACGACGGCCTTCTCGAGGGCACTGACGCTCGC
>CAZGEE010000414.1:0-2647 GCA_964525035.1 uncultured Anaerolineales bacterium | reverse complement strand
TCGATCGAGTACGGCTCGCCGAAGCCGTCCGCAGTCGTGTTGCCGACCATCATCTTCGACTGCTGGAGCAGGAACCACGCCACGCCGTCGGTCTGCGTACCCTGGTATTCCTGCAAGTCGTGGCTGCCGTAGGCCGGGTCGTCGTTGCTGATGGCCTGCCTTTCCAAAGCGCCCAGCCAGGCGTCCAAGTTAAAGCCGCTCGAAATGTCGAGTTGCACCTCGTCGGCGGCCATGGCCGACCCGACCATGCCCAGCAAGAGGGCAACTCCCAACAAAGCAATGCCTTTCTTCATCATCGTCTCCTCCTCCCTAAACGAGTTCAGAACCTGTAATGGCAGCGCGCACGGTTTCCGGACACGTCCGTGTGCCCGGGAACCTCCTGTGAACACTCTTCCGCGAATTGAAACGTACCTGTCCTCCGCCTTCCTCAGGCTCCCGGCGATTCGGCCGATGGTCGGAAGCCTCGGCTGACCGGTGGTGGCAACCGACGCGACAACGTGTACGGACGACGCGGCCGATACTCTCTCCGCGACCCTCCGGCGACGATAACCACGCCTCTGCGTTAGACGTGGGCCCCGCGGCATCCCGCGATGGTCCAAGGTAATCTAACCCATAAACAGGGCGAAAGCAAATCGGGGAGGCGAAAAACCGGGGGAAAAGGTCAAGAAAATCAAGTCCCCGGTCGGTCCGCAGGGCCCGGCCGAGACGGCGATTTCGCGCCGAAAAAACCCGGAATTGACACCCGGGGCCCCGATACGGCCCGAAAAACGCCATCCGACCTCCCGCCCGACCGGCCGGGCTCGGTCCGGGGCGACCAGGCCCGGACCCGCGGGCAAGGGAAAAATCTTCACGATAACCCCGGTTCGAAAAAGGGCTTACCGAATTCCCGCCGGCCCCCCGGAGACCGGCCGGCCTTTTTCTCCGCTCAGCCACTGTTTTCGCCCCCCGTCCGGGCCTCGACCGCGTAGGGGCACCCCGGATCCGTCGCCAGGAGCCGACCCGTGGCGGCGAAGGCCCGGGCGCGGCACCCGCCGCAGGAATTCCGCCAGGGGCAGGCCCCGCAGACGCCCTCGAGGAGCTCGACCCGCCGGCGGAGCCGGCCCAGCACCTCGCTGTCGCGCCAGATGACCGACAGGGGCCGCTCCCGAACGCTCCCGCACGGGACCGGCAGGTACCCGCACGGGAACACCTCGCCGCGGTGGCTGACGAAGACGATGGCGCAGCCGGCCAGGCACCCGCTCGGCCGGCCGCCCCCGGCGGGGGGCTCGTCGGGTCGGCCCTCGGCCTCGGCCAGGACGCGGCCCGCCTGCGGGGCGCAGGTCGCCCGGGTCTCGAACTCGGCTCGGTCGGCCAGGCGGTGGAAGCGACGGAGCACCTCGGCGTACTCCGCGGGCGAAAGGCGGTCCTCCGGGCCGAGTTCCACCCCGCACCCGACCGGCACGACCACGAACAGGTGGAGCGCGGCCACGCGTTCCCGCCGGGCCAGCTCGAACACCGCCGGGAGCTCGGCCGCGCTGCGGCGGGTGACGCTCGTGTTGATCTGGACCGCCTGGCCGGCGTCGCGCAGGAGCCGCAGCCCCCGCAGGGCCGCGTCGAACGCCCCGGCGACGCCGCGGAAGCGGTCGTGCGTCTCGGGGCTCGCCCCGTCGAGGCTGACGCTCGCGCGAGAGAAGCCCGCCCGGGCGATCCGCTCGGCCAACTCCGGCGTGACCCGCGTGCCGTTGGTGGCCAGGGCCGTGGCGAGCCCGGCCCGGCGGGCCCGGTCGGCCAGCTCGAACAGGTCCGGCCGCAGGAGCGGTTCCCCGCCGGAGAAGACGAAAACGGTTTGCCCCTGGTGGCGGGCCGTGTCGTCAATGAGCGCGGCGGCCTCGTCGGTGGTGAGGTCCTCGCGAGCGGCCTGCTCGGCCACGTCCATCCGCCGGCAGTGGGCGCAGTGGAGGTTGCACCGCGAGGTGGTCTCCCAGAACAGGAGCCGAAGCGGCGGGGCCGCGGGCTGCGATGAAGACGGCGACGGTGCGTTCATCCGACGGGTCCGTTCCCTTGCCGCCTCCGGCGGGGCGCGGCGGGTTCGTTCCACTACTGCTTATGTTGTGCGAACCGATCCAGGGCCTCGGCCACGCCGCCGGCGTCGCGGTCGGCGGTGACGAAGTCGGCCGCGGCCCGGACCGGCTCCGGCGCCTCGGCCATGGCCACGCCCACGCGGGCCCGGCGAAGCATCTCCGCGTCGTTATGGTAATCGCCGATGGCGAGGACCTCGTCCCAGTCGAGGCCGAGCGCCCGCAAGACCGTCTCCAGCCCGCGGACCTTCGAGACGCCGGGCGCGAGAAACTCGGCCAGGTGCGCGTGGGCCTGCTGCGCGGCGGCCGAGGCCGAAAGCTCCGAGGCCACGCGGCGCATGATCCGGGGCACGCGGTCGAGGTCGGGGCTGTAGTAGCAGACCTTGTAGACGCGGCGGGCGAGGGCCTCGTCCAGGGGGCCCACGGTGGGGCAGCTCGGGCCCGAGGTGTCCCAGTGGCGCGCGAGGTCGCCCATGCGGTTGATGACGTAGCGGCGCTCGAGGCCGAGCAGAATCCGGGCGTCGGGCTGCTCGGCGAGGATCAGCTCGACCAGGCGCCCCGCCACCTGTGGCGGAAGCGGGGTGGCCGCC
>CAZGEE010000413.1:0-2650 GCA_964525035.1 uncultured Anaerolineales bacterium | reverse complement strand
CACCTCCGCGCCGACCTCCCGCATGGCCTCGACCAGACCCCGGTTCACGGTCCCGACCAGCACGTCCTGGACGATCGCCAGCGTCTCGGCGTCGGTGTACCGCAATCCCTCGACCCACCGGGGCTCGATGCGGGCTTCCTTCATGGCCCGGCTGATGGCGGGCCCGCCGCCGTGAACCAGCACCGGGCGGATTCCCACCGTCCGCATGAAGACGATGTCCGTCAGGACGCTCCGCCGCGCCGCGTCGTCGTCGAGGAAACTCCCGCCGACCTTCACCACCACGATGCGGTCGCGGAACTGCTGGATGTAGCTGAGGGCCTCGATCAGGACCGCCGCTTTTTCGGTCGCCGCCTTCACGGCCCACCTCCCGGTTCGGCGAAGAAAGGGAACCCCCGCGGGATGCGCTTGGCCTCCAGCGCGTGCCCCGCGCCCGAGAAACTCCCTTGGGAACCGAAGAAACCGCGCAGGATATCGCATCGAACCGGGCGGTTCAAAGAAAAAACGCGGCCCGCACATTGCCGGGCCAATCCGGCACCCCGCCCCCCTCGGGGCCTCAGCCGAAGGCCACGCGGCCCGCCACGGCCAGGGCGTTGGGAAGCCCGTGGATGACCATGGGCTCGTGCAACCGGCCCGTGCGCTCGAACGGCCCATCCGACGGCCCGGCCGGGGAGAGAGGCCGGCGCCTCTTCCTGACCTATGGTGCGGGTGCCGTGCCTGCTCGGCCTGTCCCGAGCGTGGTGGAGGGATCAGGTATCTTCTCTGTGGTTGACATCGAAACGGCTGAGCGCCACAATGCGGCTATGAACGTCCCTCCGGGCCAGCGCAAGATCTGCCGCCGCTGCGACCGGCCGGGCCATGCATATGACCTGACCTTCTCCTGTTTCAGGCGGGAACCGTTCTTCCGCAGTCGCCACGGCGCGGGCTGGTGGATCACCCGAAACAATGGTCGCGGTCGAGTTGGCGGGCGTGGAACGGCGGCGTCAGGGAACCGCGTCCCATTGACAGCGACGAGTGTCCGTCGCTTTGAAGAAGCATGCCTGACGGAGAAGGCATGGCACCCGGCTACGCTCATTCATGCGCAGCAAATCTCGGGCTACAACCTCAAGGGTACTAACTGCGCACGCGTGCGCGGAGGTTGTAATAAGTGGAGCGAGCTTGCCGATATTTATGGGCACGTTAAGTAACTAGGAGTGGCATTATGAGGCAAGCGGTGATTGTGGGAGCGAAAGGGGCATATCGCGGGCTGAGGCGCGTCGCCCCGTGGCCGAGATGCAAACCGGTATGCTGGCCTGGTGCGGCAATTAGGCCCATATTGGCTTGCCAGGCGGCGCTATGTTTGGTCTTTGCAGGGTGTGCGCCGGATGCGGCGAGCGTAGAAGAACGGTGGGAATTCTATGACGCCGTGAGGTCTGGTCAGACGGAAATGGTGCGGCAGATGCTTGCGGATAACCCCGAGCTGGCCAACGCTTACGAAGGTGGCTGGCCGGTTCTGAATATCGCTATTGAGGAAGGGCAGGAGCCGGTTGTCAGGTTGCTGATCAAGAGGGGGGCTGACGTGAATGCAGGGGGGCAAGGGGCTATGAGCCCCTTGCAAGTAGCGGCGCACAAAGGAGAAACGGCCATCAGCCGGTTGCTCCTCCAGAACGGTGCCGAGGTGGATGCGGTGGATGTTGCCGGGTACACGGCTTTGCATATGGCTGCGGGGATGGGGAACGGAGACATTGTTGAGTTGCTTCTGGATCACGGTGCCTCACCCGCTGTACAGGGCGAGTGCGGACTCACGCCTCTTCATCTTGCAGCGACGGATGGGAGTAAGCGCATCGCCCTCATGCTGATCAGCGCTGGGGCAGATCCGAGGTGCGAAGGCGTTGACGGCGTTACACCTGTTGGACTTGCCATAGAGAACGGCTATTTGGAGCTGGCGCGGCTTATGCAAAGCAAAGGAACCGGGGTCAAGTAGGGCCGTCTTTCATGGCCACTCCGTCAGTCAGGTGGAACGACGGAAGATATCTCAACGCAGCGCTGAACCCGCGGCTCCGCCGGTTCCATGGATCCCTCGGGGACGTGGCTGCCGGCGGCCGCGAAATGCCGACTTCCCTCCGCCGGGGCGGGGGTTTAACATGTCACGGGCGCCGCTGGGCCGTCCGGCGAAGGGATCGGACGGCCGAGGGCGGAGTCGGCGCGCGTCGGCATGGGCTCGCGTCTCCGCCGACGCGGGCGTGGGATTTCGTTCCGAGCGGCGGCCGTGCGCGGCTTCGCGATGGGATCCCGGCCGTGTGTCGGGAATTGACCTTAAACCTGACGAGGAGAATACGATGCGATCCGTGATGGTGTGGCTTCTGGTCGTGTGCGTTTCGGCGCTTGTGGTCGCCGGGTGCACGGAAGTACGGGTTCCGAAGGGGCAGGGTCTGGAGGCGGGCGCGGCCGGGTGGCAGGTCCGCGGCAGCACGGAGACGCGCATCGCGGCGGCGAAACAGCTCGCCCTGGACGCGGACCCGGCATCGGCCCCGGCGCTGCTGGACGCCTTGGAGGACGAGGAGCCGATCGTGCGCCGGATGGCCATCTACGGCCTGGAGCGCATCGGCGACCGGCGCCACGCGCCGCGGATCGTTCCGCTTCTTGAGGACGAGGACCTGTGGGTTCGGCGGAC
>CAZGEE010000412.1:0-2652 GCA_964525035.1 uncultured Anaerolineales bacterium | reverse complement strand
GCATGTGGCCCAGACTTTCGGCCGCCTCCTCGCGGACGTCGTCGTCCCCGTCTTTCGCGAGGGCGTCCATCAGGCCCCGGACCGATCGCGGCGTGTTGAACCGGCGGAGCTGCTCCGCGGCCTCCTCCCGGTCCTCGTCCTCCCCGCGTTTCAGCACCGCCAGGTAGTCCGACTCCATGTCGCGGGGCGGAGGCAGAACCTTCTTCCGCCACCGCTTCGACTCCCCGCCGGTTTCGTCGGCCTTCGCGTCTTCGTTCTTGCCCCCACCCTGTGTCGCCTGTCGTCGGGGGGCCTCGTCCTCGTTCGGCCATTGCGTCGAGCGCTCCGACGATTGCACTTGCCGCACGGGAACGCGCCACTCGTTGCGCTTCCAGGACTCGTCGTCCGCCTGGGGCTGGACCGTGATCCGCGGCGGCTCCGTCGTTCCCTCGGGCATCTGCACGATCACGTTCGTCGTGTGCTGGACCGAGGGCTGCTTGTCCTTCCGCTCCTCCGAATCCGGCGCCCGCCTGGAAAGCCGGTAACGGCCGTAATAGGAATCGTAGTACGGATCGAGGGCCGACCGGTACCGCCCGGGGTATCCGTACCAAGTCGGATACCGGAAGTAAGAACCGTAGGGCCGATGCTCGATCGTGTAGATCGTCCCGGGCGGGACGTACGGCAGGCGGCCGATGCTATTGATCACCCCGCTGGAGTAGTAGGGCAGGTACCGATAGGTAACGCTCGGCGCGTGGCCGCTCCAGTGGTGCCAGTGCGGGTGCCAATCCCAGCTTCGATACCCGAAGTTCGTCCTGATGTCGAGATTGCTGTCCTGGTAGTGGAACCTGACCCCCGCCTGGGTCGGTCCGGCGGAAAGCAGAAAAGCCAGGGTCCCGATGGCGGAAATAGCGAACACTGTTCGCCGTGTCATGTCTCACCTCCCTTGGCCCCGGAGGCCTTCACATACTATTTTACGCGGTTACGGACCGCGGGCGAGGGGGTTTATTCGGATTTTTCGATTGTAGCCTTCTCCCCGTGGCGACCCGGCGCGGGTTTTCGCCTCCCGGCGGTGTTCTGCCGCGGCGCCATTTGCTACACTGTCCCGGCGAGACGGGACACGTCTAATTTACGGAGGATCGAAAATGATCAGGATTTCAGCCCATTGGGGTTTCTGGCTCGTGGTGTGCACTCTCCTGGCGGGTGGGTTCGTTCGCTGGGCCCTGGCCTCCAGCGGAGCCGAGGGCTGGCAGTTGCCGGAGGTCCGCTTGGCGAAGCCCCTGGAGCGCCCCGTGATCGCGTGCACGGATGCGGAACTGGCCCGGCTCAAGGAGGCCTGGCAATCCGACGGCCCGGCGCGGCAGGCCCTGGCGGCACGGTTCCGGAAGGCCGACCGGGCTATCGAGCGGGGACTGACGTTCCCGCCGGAGGGAGGACAGCACAACCAGTGGTACCAGTGTGAGAAGTGCCAGATCGCCCTGGAGACCGTCGACGCCCATCATCACAAGTGCCCGAAGTGCGGCACGGTCTACAGCGGCTTCCCCTACGACAATGTCCTCTACGACAAGACCCACAGCGACAACATCCGGCGGGCCGAGGACGCCGCGTGGGCGTGGACGGTCACCGGCGAGGAAAAGTATGCCCGGTTCGCCGCCGAGGTCCTCTCGGGCTACGCCGAGCGCTATGCCGATTATCCGATGGTCAGTGCCGGCGTCGGCGACGGGGAAGTGAAGGTCGCCGAGCTCAGCCACGACGACTGGTCCTACCGCAGCGCCGGGCACATCTCGCACCAGACGCTGAACGAGTCCATGATGATGCCGCGCGTGGTGACCGCCTACGAGTTGCTTTACGGGTCCGACGCGCTCCCGGAGCCGGAGGCCCGGCGCGTGGCGGAACGCCTGATCCGGCCCATGGCCGAGAACATCGCCAAGAACCGGATGGGCAAGTCGAACTGGCAGACGTGGCACAACGCGGCGCTGATGTGGGCCGGCGCGGCCCTGGGCGACGAGGCCATGATCCGAACGGCCCTGGAGGATCCGGAGAACGGCTTCCTCTTCCAGATGCGGGCCAGCGTCAGCGAAGAGGGCATGTGGTTCGAGAACAGTTGGGGCTACCATTACTATACGCTCATGGCGATGACGCACCTGGCCGAGGGCGGCCGGCGGCTGGGCCTCGACCTCTGGGGCCATCCCAGAATGCGGAAGATGTACACCCTCGCGTTCGACTACCGGATGAGCGACGGCAGCCTCCCGCGGTTCGGCGACGCGGTCCAGAGTTCGCCCGAGGGCCAGTGGGTCAACGAGGAGGCCTTCGGCGTCTACCGCGACGAGCGCCTCCGGGCGGTCCTGCCGGAGGAGCCGAACTGGGACACCGTCCTGCGCGGCATCGACGTCTCGAAGCGGGCCGAGCTGCCCCCTCCCCGCAGCCGGGTCTTCCGCGAAGCCGGCCACGCCATCCTTCGCACCGACGGGCCGGGCAAGCTCAGCGCGGCCATGACCTTCGGGCCGTACGGCGGATTCCACGGCCACCTGGACAAGCTCTCCTTCGTCTTCTTCGGCTACGGCGAGGAACTGGCCGTCGACCCCGGCCGCAAGGCGAGCCAGGCCTACCGCCTGCCGATCCATCGCCAGTGGTATAAGGCCACCGTGGGCCACCACGCCGTCCTCGTGGACCATC
>CAZGEE010000411.1:0-2662 GCA_964525035.1 uncultured Anaerolineales bacterium | reverse complement strand
GCCCCCAGTACGTCAACCGCCGATAGAGCCAGTTGTCGGGAATGCCGACCAGGTGAAGCGTCGTGACAAACGGCGTCCCGAGCTTCTTCTCCACGAGGTGACAGGCCAGTTGGGCGCGTCGCCAGTTGCCGTGCAGAACGTCCGGTCGCTCGCGCCGAACGATCGGCCAAAGTCGTCGCGCCGCCAGGTACGACCGAACGAGCCCCCGACACAGGGGTAGATGATAATGACGGAGGCCCAGCTCGCGCACCCGAGACGCGTACACTCCGCCGTCGCTCACGAGGAATACCTCGTGACCTCGCGCCCGCATGGCGTCGGCCAAACGGAGCACGTAGACCGTGACGCCGGAATCCTCGAGGCTGCGAATGATGTAGCCGACCTTCATCGCGAGTCCGTTTCTGCCTGGATCACGGCGTTGCGGCGACAGCACGAAACAGCGGCCTGCCAGGTGTTGAGCGCCTCGAACGCCGGTGCCACGTGCGCCTCCGGATCGGCCCGAAGGCGATCCAGGATGCCGACATAGGCCTCCCGGCAAACGTGGGATTGAAACGGTTCCGTCTCCACCGGGTGGTAGAGGATGACGAACAAACCGCACGTTCGCCTTGCTGCCGCACGGAGTTGCTCAAAACGATCCAGGTGCGCCGCGGCACTGCGTTGCGACGACAGGGCCGTGTCCATTAGGTGCACACCCAGTTCGTACAGCCCCACAGGACGATCGCGTCCCAGATCGTACGGTACGAACGGGACAAGGGTTCCCGCGCGGACCCCCGCATCGTTGGACCAGCCGAGCGACGTGTCATAGTCGAACCCCGCCTGTTCGTAACTTCTCAGTTGCTCGGGTACCCGGCAGCGCAGGAAATGATGGCGGTGGCCGCCGATTGGTTGGCCCACGGCGCGGGCCAGTCGGTTCCGCTGATCTTCCAACTCCTCGGCCGACGTCGCATCGTACGCCCCGTGCAGCCCGATCTCGTGACCGTCCTCCCGGATCAGTCGCAACGCGGCGCGCACTTCGTCGACGGTGTAGTGTTGCGCCGGGCGGCCGGCCTCGGGGACCACGGCCCGGGCCAAAGACATGATGAAGAACGTCGAGCGGACGCCGTAGCGTCTCTCGAGTGCAGCGATTCGCTCAACAGGCCGACTCGTCGATCGGATTCCGAGCGCCGTGCGGAGGGCTCCAGCCATTTCACGCCAGCGCCACAGAGCATCGGCCCACTTCCCCCGAGCCAGGCGCAGCATCCCCCCCGCCAGCTTTCGAAGCGCGAGCTGCGCAGGGCGATTGGCGATGTGATCGACGTCGTGCGTCAGGACGACGGCATACCGTTTGCCGTCCGGCCAAGGCGAGACGCGCGTCAACGGCGACCCGGAGGCCTCCGCCTCGGCCAGCAACACATCGGCAAGTTGCTCTACCGCAAGGTCGACAACGGGCTGCATATGAAGCCCACGCCGCGACAGAAGACTCTCCTCGAACGGAAACCGGCCGTGCACGTCGCGTTTGTCCGAAGCCGTCTCTTCGGCCCGCGACAGAAACCAGCCGATCATTGCCGGCAGGTCGACGCGGACAACCACCTCAGGCGGCGCCCCCGCCGGTCGTTCGACCGCGACATAGGCGTCGGCGAACCGGTCCTCGGCAATCGCACGCAACACCTCCACCGGAGGGGGAGTCGCGTCGGACGGCTCAAAGCGAAGCCGGATCGCAACCGGGCCGCCCGTGACCGGCGTGTGCAACGTTCCGTCCGACCACCGGACGGCCAGAGGGTCTTTCATCGCGATGCGCAAACGAACCATAAACTCGTCGCGCTGCCATCGAAGGTACGTGTCGTCCAACCGTTCTCCCTCGTTACGAGCCCCTTTGCCGAGGAGTTACTCTTCCCGGCCGTCCTTCATGCCAAACGTCGGCGGCTCGACCGGCGCCCGTAGGGGTTCCGCATCGAGGCCCTTGGCCTCCAGAGCGTCGGCGTATGCGGTCAACTGAGCTCCCACGCCGGCCGCGAAACTGAAACGCTGCCCGACATGACGTCGCCCCGCCTCACCCAGGCGCCGACAGAGCCGGGCATCGTCCAGACAGCGTCCGATCGCCCCGGTCAGTGCGTCGATGTCTCCGGCCGGCACGACGAAGCCCGTCTCGCCGTCGACGATGATGTCGTCCGACCCCCGGTTCCGGTAGGCCACGACGGGCTTGCCTGCGGCGCCGGCTTCCATGAGCACGGTGGGCAACCCTTCCCGGTAGGTGCTGGGGAACACCAGGACCTCGCCGAGGTGCATCAGTTCCACCACGTCGTCGCGCCACCCCAGCAGGAGAAGTCGGTTCGCCACCCCGAGGTCGGCCGCACGCCGTCGCATCGCCTCCCGGGATTCCCCCTGCCCGGCCACCACGAGGGCCACGTCGCGCCGGTCGGCCGTAAGCCGACGCAGGGACTCCACCAGGTCCAGCACGCCCTTTGACGGCATCAGGCGGCCCATGTACAGGAGCACGCGCGTCTCGGGAGCCAGGCCGAGTTCCCGCCGCAACTTCTCTTGTGCTTCGGCCGGAGGCTGGGACTTCCACCGGGCCATGTCGACTCCCGGTCCCGGGACGTGCACGATCTTCCCGTCACGCTTGACCAGCCTGAGGCGTCGCGCCTCACCGGCATCGACGCTGTTGACCACCATCAGCAAATCGGTC
>CAZGEE010000410.1:0-2678 GCA_964525035.1 uncultured Anaerolineales bacterium | reverse complement strand
AGTTCATGGAGCGGCACTCCGTGGCGCGGATGATCGGCGCGCCCCCGGGCTACGTCGGCTACGAGGAGGGCGGACGGCTGACCGAGGCGATCCGCCGAAGGCCCTACGCCGTCATCCTCCTCGACGAGATCGAGAAGGCCCACGCCGACGTCTTCAACATCCTGCTCCAGATTCTCGACGACGGCCGGCTGACCGACGGCCACGGGCGAACCGTGGACTTCAAGAACACGCTGCTGATTATGACCAGCAACCTCGGCAGCCAGACCATCCAGCAGATGGCCGAACAGGGCACGCCCGCGTGGGAGGTCGAGGCCAAGGTCAAGGAGATGCTCCGCGCGAACCTGCGGCCCGAGTTCCTCAACCGCATCGACGAGGTCATCCTGTTCCACAGCCTGACGAAGGAGCAACTGGACCAGATCGTGGGGCTCCAGGTCGGCCACCTCGCCGAGCGGCTCGAGGCCGAAGGCTACGGGCTCGAGGTCACCGACGCCGCCCGCCGCCTGGTCGGCGAGTACGGCCACGACCCGGCCTACGGGGCGCGGCCGCTGAAGCGGGCCATCCAGCAACTGCTCGAGAACCCGCTCGCGCAGAAGATCCTGGGCGGGGAGTTCCCGCCCGGGGCGACCATCGAGGTCGACACCGGCGGCGAGACCCTCGCCTTCCGGGCCCGCCAGGCGGAGCAGGCCCCTGTCGGCGGCGACGGCGAGTAATGTGCCCCCCGGGCAAGGAGGCCCGCGATAATCCTTGCTACGTAAGGACGACAATTGGACACCGTCACGGCATCCTGCCCGAAAGAGCTGCTGAGCAAACTGCGTGAGATTGACATTTCCGTCCCGCCGCGGGGCAAGGGGAGGGATCAGAGAGAGCACTGTGAACCATGGTGTATTTCACGGTTCTTGGCGACCTTCGCCAATTCGGATCTGTTTGTGTACCCGATCCGCCTCCAACATTATCGCGAGCGCAAGAGTCCGGATTTCTTGCTGACGAGCGACGGAACTGGCATCGGCATAGAAGTCACCGAAGCGGTGCCAGAGAATGCGGCTTCCGTCGACGCAAAGGCTGAGGAAATGGGCCGCAACCAGCCTAAGCTCATCTGGAGGCATCGCCCGAATGAAGAGCACTGGGGCGTTGAGAAGGCAAAGGAACCCGCTTGCGGAAAAACCGAATTCTCCGTTGGTTGGGAAGACAAAGAGCCGGAGCACGACTGGGCCGAGGCGATGCTTGACTCTTGCTTGAAAAAGCAGGCGACCTACGCAAAGGCGACGTTTACGAAGTTCGACCTGACATGGCTGTTGATCTACGATAATTGGCCCTTGCCGAACGCGGACAAGAAGCTTGCAGCACGGTTATTCGTGGACCGGGCATCTCGACTTGCTGAACCTCTGCCATTCCGCAGGATCTTCGTCGAAGACGATAAAGCCATCTGGCAATTCCACCTTCCAGGCTGGTCGCGGCATCCCGTGGCAAACATCTGGCCGGGCGGCGCGCGGGCACAGTTGCGCCAGACTCGGAAACCGGCGTAAAAAGCCAAAAGGGGCCCTCTCGGCCGCGGGCCGGGGAAAACTGCCGAAAAATCGCGCGGCGGTTTGACTTCCGAAGCATCCTGATGTATCTTGATCAAGGAGGGGCAAGGCAAGCAAGCGCCTTGCCGGTGTCAGCATATCAGAGCGGAACGAAGCGGCTGCGGGGAATGGCCCCGCGCCGCTTTTTTGTTTTCCTGGACGGTCGAGCGGGTGCTCTCGGGGTGCCGGGTGCGCCCTGGCGGTATGCGCGGCCCGGCCGAGCCCTCGCCCGCCCAAGCAAGGTCACTTCGCGAGCCGACGTAACAATTAAGGAGGCATGTCATGAGGCACTGGAAATCCGCTGTACTGGTAACGGCAGGCGTGCTCGTCGCGCTGCCCGCAGCCGTCGGAGCCGCGCCCGCAGTCATTCAGAACGTGCCCGACTGGAACCAGCCCACCCTGGTGGACAACAACCTGCCCGATCCCGGACCGGTGAACAACGTCAACCTCCCGGCCGCCGGCTCCACAACCGCCTGGTGCGTGCCGACGGCGTCGGCCAACGTGGCCGGGTACTATCGCGACACCCTGGCCGGTCTGTCGATCGCCGACAACCAGGCGTTTCCGAACACGACCGCCCGGGCGCCCAACGCCAGCGACTGGCGCGACGACATGGTCGACGACCAGAGCTTGGCGGGCAGCCGACAGGACTTCGGGTGGTACCTCAACACCAACAACCAGGGCGATCCCAACGCCCCGATCCAGCAGGCCATGACCGGCACCCACTACGGGAACATCCTGCCCGGGCTCGGCAGCTACTACGTCGCGCACAACCTGGCGCCGAACATCATCAACTTCGCCGACCCGAACGGCCCCGCCGCCATCTACGACTCCGGCGTAGGGGGCGTGCACGACGTCCCGACGGCCTACCAGCGCATCCAGACCGAGGTCGACAGCGACCGGCCCGTCCTGCTGCACCTCCTGTTCTGGAACATCGCGGGACGGCAGTCGGTGCGCGGCACCGGGCCCGAGGGGCTGGTCGATTACGACTGGGGCACCTGGGGCAACCAGATCAACCAGGGACCCGGCGGCGAACAGTACGGCTCCGACGTCGGCCACACCGTCACCGTCGTGGGCTACTGGGACGGCACCGATCCGAACAACCCGTTCCAGGGCGCC
>CAZGEE010000409.1:0-2682 GCA_964525035.1 uncultured Anaerolineales bacterium | reverse complement strand
CGAAGAAGTCCATCAGATCCTTGAGCGGCGAGTAGATCGAGCCGAACAGCGGCAGGTTGCGCAGCACCCGGTCGAAGCCGCCCAGCACGGTGCGGGTCAGCCAGGGATACATCAGCAGGCCGAGCAGGAACACGGCGGCGGCCAACAGGGCGATCCCGCTGCCGGGCACGTACCAGCCTTCGGGCAAGAGGTGTGCCAGGAGGACCCTGACCGAGTCCTCGGCGGTACGCGCAGCGATTGCGGCAGCGTCTGCAGCGGGCGTGGTCGGCGCTGGGGATGCGCGAGCGGTTCGTTCTGGCGCTGTCGGAGACGGCGCGGGTGAGCCCGGCGGAGCTCGGGGAGGTTCTGGGGCTCGGCGAGGGGGCCGCGCGGGCGGTCCGCGACGAGGCGAAGCTGTCGCTGGTGGCCCGGTTTCCGGCGGGCCGGCGCTCGGCGCGTGGGCGTCGAACGAAGGGCGGACGATGAGCGCGATCTCGTGCGGAGAGGTTCTCGTGCACCTGGAGTCGTACCGGCGGGGCGACGGGTCGCGCGAGCTGGCCGCGCTCGTCGAGGAGCACCTGGCCCGGTGTCCGCGGTGCCGTCGGAACCTGGCGCACATGAAGCGCGTCACGGCGATGGTGTCGGCGTGGCGGCCGGTGCGCGTGCCGCGCTCGCTCAAGGTGGAGATCGCCGAGGCGGCGGGGGAGTCGGTGGGGCGTGCGGCGCGGGAGGCGTTTGCGCGGCGGGCGATGCGGCCCGGGCGGCGCATCCGGCGCGAGCTTCCGCGCCTGCACCGGGTGGCGAACCTGCTGGCGGCCGCGGGACTTGTCTTCCTCGCGGTGGCGCTGGTGTGGCGTCTGGCGCTGGTGCCGTCCGGCGGCGACTCGGGAGGAGGCGGCCGGGCCGGGCCGGCCGCCCGGGAGGAGTTCGCCGTCTTCCTGGTGGACCGAGAGGATTCCGACGGGGCCGCGCCCGGGGAGGATCTCGTCCGGGAGGTGCGGGACGTGACGGGTCTCCCGCGGCAGGAGGCGGAGGCCCTGGTTGACCGGTTGCCGGCCCGGTTGGCCGGAGGGCTGGAGCGGGAGGAGGCCGAGGCCCTTCGGCGGCGGTTCGAGGCCCTGGGCGCGGCCGTGGAAGTGCGACCGGCGGGAGCGCGGCGGGGCGATGGAGAGGGCTCTTCCGGCGCCGGGGATGCGGAATTTCGCGTACCGCCTGCCCGTTGAATTCTCCCATTCACACCCTGTCATAAGGCCTGAAACTGACTCGGTTTGCGGCTCCGGCGGCCCGGGGGCCGCCCCGAGGGCCGGAAAACGCTTGAATCGCACATTCTCTCTGGTAAACTGCGCCGGAAGGCGAAAGTCCAACACGTCGTACGGGGGAGGTGGAGACCTTGCGGGTACGGTCGCATGGTCTCCTTTAACAATGGCACCTGAGGCTGAAGGGGCGGATTGTGGCCAAACACTTTGCGGAACGCCTGTTGACGGCGATCGAGGAGAAAGAGACTCCGATCATGGTGGGACTGGACCCGGTCTACACCCAGTTGCCCACGCAGATTCGCGAGATTGCCGCCCACGCCGGCAGCGACATGGAGGAGCACGCGGCGGCGATGAACGAGTTCTGCCAGGTCGTGATCGACGTGGTGGCGCCGCACGTTCCGGCGGTGAAGCTGCAGATGGCCTACTTCGAGATGTGCGGTCCGCCGGGCCTCGAGGCCTACCACCGCGTGATCGATTACGCCCAGAAGCAGGGCCTCATTGTCATCGGTGACATCAAGCGGGCCGACATCGGGCCGACGAGCGAAGCCCTGGCCTCGGCCTACCTGGACGAGGTCTTCGTGACGGACGAGTCGGGCGAGGAGAAGGCCGTCAGCGTCGACGCCGTCACGGTGAACCCCTACTTCGGGACCGACGGGGTCAAACCGTTCATCACCCGGGCCAAGGACAACGGCCAGGGCGTTTTCGTGGTGATCCGATCGAGCAACCCCTCGGCGGGCGAAGTGCAGGACATCGCGGACGCGGAGGGTCGGCGGCTCTTCGAGCGGCTGGCCATGCTGTGCAACGACTGGGCCAACCTGGCCGGGTGCGTCGGGGAATCCGGCTACAGCCTGATCGGCGCCGTGGTCGGCGCGACCTATCCCCAGGAGGCCGAACTCCTTCGGCAGGTGATGCCGAACAGCATGTTCCTGATCCCGGGCTACGGGGCGCAGGGGGCCACGGCCGACGACTGCGCGGCCGGGTTCGACGAGGACGGCTGGGGAGCGATCGTCAATTCGAGTCGCGGCATCATCTACGCCTGGACGCGTCCCGGATACGAGCAGTACGGCGAGGACAACTGGGAAGAGGCCGTCGAGGCGGCCACGTTGGCCATGAAAGTGGACATCGCCCAGGCCCTGGCCCGCAAGGTCGGCGCGGCCATGTGAACCCACACCTCCTTCGACGCCGCGAGCCGGGCGGCGTGTCGATCCGCCGCGCCGATAGCTCCTCGTGCTCTTGAGGGAGAGGCGTGTATCGAATGGAACTGCGGGGGCAAAAGGTCACCGTGATGGGGCTCGGCCGCTTCGGAGGCGGCCTGGGCGCCGCGCGGTTCGCCGTCGACCAGGGGGCCGACGAGGTCGTCGTCACCGACCTGAAAGCCGCCGACGCCCTGGCCGACGGGGTCGCCGCGCTCCGGGGGCTGCCGGTGGCGCTCCACCTCGGCGGGCAC
>CAZGEE010000408.1:0-2689 GCA_964525035.1 uncultured Anaerolineales bacterium | reverse complement strand
GGCGACGTGTGGCGCACGCTCCTCAGCGAAGAGGTCCTCAGCGGCATCCAACTCAGCCTGCTGACGTCCCTAGTCACGCTGGGGCTCGTGCTCGTCGTCGCCGTGCCGGTCGGCTACGCCCTGAGCCGATACCGGTTCCCCGGCCACGCGGCGCTGAACACGGTGGTGGACGCCCCGATCGTGCTGACGCCCGTGGTGGTCGGCCTGTCGCTGCTGGCCTTTTTCGGCACGCCCGTTGGAGGCTGGGCCAAGGACATCGTCGAGGGGGCGGGCTGGCGACTCGACTCGGCCCTCGGAATCGTCCTGTGCCAGTTCCTCGTCTCGGTCTCGTTCTGCATCCGCGCGACCAAGGCCTCGTTCGACGCCGTGGACCCCGAGCTCGAGCACGTGGCCCTGACGCTCGGGTGCTCCCGGTGGCAGGCCTTCCGGCGGGTCACGCTCCCGCAGTCCCGCGGCGGCCTGGTCGCCGGCGGGATCATGGCCTGGGCCCGCGCCATCGGCGTCTTCGGGCCGCTGATGGTCTTCGTGGGAACCAGCCCGCGCGTGACGGTGATGCCCACGGCGATGTGGCTGGAACTGAACACCGGCAACGTGGAAACGTCGCTGGTCATCGCGCTGGTGGCGCTCCTCCTGGCCGGCGGGGCCCTGGCCGCCGTTCACTGGCTCGTGCCGGGAAGGCGGTGGCTCTACCTCCGGGCCGGGACGTCTCGCGTCGAGGACGTCTCCCTGTCCATGGCCGACGGGGAGTACTTCGTCCTCATGGGCCCCACCGGGTCGGGCAAGAGCCTGACGGCCAAAGCCCTGTGCGGATTGCGCCGAATCGAGCGCGGCGAGATTCGCATCGCCGACCGCGACGTCACGGCCCTGGAACCGCGACACCGCCGCGTCGGCTACCTGCCGCAGAGCTGCGCGCTGTTTCCCCACGAGGACGTGGCCCACAACGTCACCTTCGCCGGGCGCGTCGGCGGCACCTCTCAACGGGAGGCCCTGGCCGCGGCACGGCCGATCGTGGACATGCTGGCCATCGGCCCCCTGATGAGCCGCCGCACCGAGACCCTGAGCGGCGGAGAGCGGCAGAAGGTGGCCCTGGCCCGCGCGCTGGCTTCGAGGCCGAAGGTCCTGGTGCTCGACGAGCCCCTCAGTGCCCTGGACGAGCCCACGCGCCGCGAGATTGCCGCCGAGCTCCGACGGGTGCAGCGGGAACTCGGGATCGCGACCCTGCACATCTGCCACAACACCGAGGAAGCCGAGACGCTCTCCGACCGGGTCGGCGTCATGCACGGCGGCCGGCTGGTCCAGACGGGCCCGCTGGACGAGCTGCGCCAGTCCCCGGCCGATGCGGCCGTGGCCCGGCTGTTCGGTATCGGCTGACGCCGGCCGCTCAACTGCAAGAACGCCCCCGCTGCCTACCGGCAGTCACTGGACGGGCGAAGGCGGTCCCGAGCTTCTCATCTTTCGTAACCTCTTGCGCGGGTGCCGGGGTCTGACCGAAGGCCAAGCTCTGATAGTCCCTCGAGCGCTCATCATGGCCCGGCGCATGCGTGAGCATGGCACCGGCCCTATGGACTATCGGCGTCGGCGGCCGGTTCCCCGTGTCGGCAGGAAGCGATAATCTCGGCCTGGCGCTTCTCCAGCAGATCCAGGAACCGTTCCTTCAGCGGGCGCGTGTCCTCGGAGTCGTACTCCATGGGGCCGATGTCCGGCTTCTCGCCGCGCTCGCGGCCGAGGATGTCGGTCCCCGAGGCATGCTCGGCGCTGCCGGCGTCGATCGTGGGCGACCCCGCGCGGATGGTGTAATCGTGCGCCGGATAATCGACGAAAACCTCTTCCAGCTCGGCGGGCCCCAGGTTCCCCTGGGCCGGCTTGCCGCGCGGCATGAGTACGAGATTGTGCGTGGCCGTGAAGTGCTCGCTGTCCGGGGAGTTCATGCTGCGGCAGATGTTGTTGGCGAAGACGTACGGGCCGTCGCCCCAGTCCCGCAGGTAACAGAGCGCGGCCCCGCCGTAGATCGGCTTCTCGCGGTCCAGCTGCTCCGGCAGAAAACCGAACAGGTTGTTGCGGCAGGTGACGTCGTCGGTCGTGAACATCGACCAGCACCGCAGGTGCGAGTTCACGACGACGTTGTTCTCGACCAGCACGTCCTCGCACACGCCCTTAACGGTGCCGTCCTTCGAGTCGATCTTTCCGCCGAAGATGCCCTGCCCCGGCGTATCGAAGTAGTTGCCGCGAATGATCACGCCGCGGACGTTCGTGGGGAATCCGCCGAAGAACTGGATGTGGTCCGGGTGGGCGCCCTTCTTCGGGACGTTGTCGTGGAAGTAGTTCCCCTCGATCACGATGTTTTCGCCGGAGGAGCGGATGCCGTCCGAGGTGGTCCCGCTGATGTCGTTCCACCGGATCACCACGTCCTTGCCCGCCGCCACGATGCCGATGTCGCCGCCGACGGTCGTGTTCCCCTCGACCAGGATGTCCTCGCCCGTGACGTTGATGCAGTTGTACCCCTCGCTGATACGGATGGTGCACCCGCGGATGCGGCACCCCTTGACGTTGCTCAGCCAGATCGTGCTCGTGAACTGAAGGTTTTCGAAGCCCAGGTAATCGATCTTGTGGTACGGCCGGATGGCCCAGTCGTTGACGAACCGCACCTTGCCTTCGGCGCCCGGCGCGGGCCGGAACGTCAGGTAATCCT
>CAZGEE010000407.1:0-2691 GCA_964525035.1 uncultured Anaerolineales bacterium | reverse complement strand
GGCTTTCTGCCGCTGCTCCTGGCCCCGCTGAATCCGTACAAGACGGTCGGCGTCTTCCTGGCAACGATCCTGCTGGTCAGCGGGCTGGTCACGCTGCTGATCCTGCCGGCCCTGATGCGCGTCCTGCGTAGCCTGCTCTTCCGCGGGCGGCACGAGCGCCGGCATCCGCTGGTCTGCTACTGCAGCACCTGCGCCATCTCCGGCGTCGCCACCCTGGCGGTCATCGTCGTGAATCTCTGGCACTACCTCCACGTCGGAATCACCGGGCTGACGTGGGTCAGCATCCCGCTGGTCCTCGCGCTGTTCTGTACATGCTGCCTGCTGTCGCGCCGGGAAGCCTGCGCGGCACGGGCGGAGGAAGAGGAGGTTTCCAATGGATAAGATGATCAAGCGATGGACGGTTTTCGTCACGGCCCTGGCGGTCGCGATCGGCGTGACGGCCGGCGGCTCCCAGTTTGCGGCCGCGGACGAGGCCGGCCCCAAGGATGCCGGATCCCACGGAAAGGTGGACGCAGAATCTACGGACACGGTCGAACCCGGCACCGAGGAAGGTGAGGACAAGAAGCTCACGGTGGACCAGATCGTCCAGAAGGCCAACCGGGCCGCCTACTACCAGGGCGAGGACGGCAAGGCCACGGTCGAGATGTCCATCTACAACTCGAAGGAGGACGCCGAGAAAAAGCAGAACGCCCGTTCGCGCGAGTTCGTCATCCTCCGCAAGGACGTCAAGGAAGGCGGCGACCAGTATTTCTACGTCTACTTCAAGGCCCCCCCGGACGTCCGAAAGATGGTCTATCGCGTTTGGAAACACGTCGGCCCGAAGGACGACGACCGATGGCTCTACACCCCGGCGCTGGACCTGAAGAACCGCATCGCGGCGAGCGACGAGCGGACCAGCTTCGTCGGCTCGCACTTTCTTTACGAGGACATCTCGGGCCGCGGCATCGAAGAGGACACCCACGAGCTGGTCGAGACGACCGACAAACACTACGTCCTCCGGAACGAGCCCAAGAAACCGAAACAGGTCGAGTTCGCGTGGTACAAGGTGTGGATCGACCGGCAGACCTTCCTGCCGATGAAAATCGAGTATCACGACGAGGAAGGCAAGGTGTACCGCCGGATCGAAACGGAGAAGGTCGAGGAAATCCAGGGTCTCCCGACCGTCGTCAAGCAGCGCGCCATCGACCTGAAGACGGGCGGCCAGACGGTTGCGGAATTTCGCGACGTCGAGTACAACGTCGGACTCAGTGATCGGATCTTCGAACAGGACCGCTATTTTCGCAGGGCGCCCCGGGAGGCGCGGTGAGCAGAAAAGGTCAACGGCACAACCTCGTGCGGGCCGTCGTTGCGGCGGCCTTGATTCTGGTGCCGGGCCTCGGGGGCACGCAGGCCCGTGCGGAGGAACCGGCGGCCGAGGCGGAAACCGCGGACTCCGAACCGTGGGACCTGCGCGGGGAGTTGGATGAGCTGCCCTTCCACGTGGGCGGGTTCTTCGACGTCCGGGCTGGCACCCGCGTGACGCGGGACCACCACGAGCTGCGCGAGTCGCTGGCGGAGATTCGGCTGCAGCTCGACTTCGAACACGAGTTCGAGCCGAGCGGGGCGCTGCTGAAGATCAAGCCCGACTTTCTCTTCGACCCGGTGCCCGAGCGGACCGGCCTCGACCTGGAGGAAGGGCGCGGCTGGCTCGACCTCCGCGAGGCCAACGTCCTGATGATGCCCACCGACTGGATGGACCTGAAGGTCGGCCGCCAGATCATCACCTGGGGCACCGGCGACCTCGTATTCCTGAACGACCTCTTCCCGAAGGACTGGCAATCCTTCTTCAGCGGGCGCGACGTGGAGTACCTCAAGGCCCCGTCCGACGCGGTCAAGGTCAGCGCCTACGGTTCCCTGGTCAACGCCGACGTGGTCTACACGCCGCGCTTCGACGCCGACCGCTACATCGAAGGCAACCGGATCTCGTACTGGAACGACATGCTCGACCGTCGCGACGGCGCGATGATCCACGCCCACGAGCGCGACCGCTGGCTGAAGGACTCCGAGGTGGCCTGGCGGCTGTACAAGATGATCAAGGGCTACGAGATCGCCGTCTACGGGTACCACGGCTACTGGAAATCGCCCGCGGGAACCGACCCGGCGACCGGCAAGGCGAGGTTTCCCCGGTTGGCGTCCTACGGCTGGAGCGTCCGGGGCGCCGTGGGCAAGGGCGTGGCTAACGCCGAGATGGCCTATTACAACTCGCGCGAGGACAGCGGAGGCGACGACCCGTTCGTCCACAACAGCGAGCTGCGATTGCTCCTGGGCTACAAGCGCGAGCTGGCGAAGAATTTTCAGATGGGCGCCCAGTATTACCTGGAACACAAGATGGATTACAGCGACTACGAGGGGACGTTGCCGGCGCCCGTGCGGGCCGAGGACCGCAACCGTCACGTGCTCACGCTCCGGCTGACGCGGCTGCTGCTGAACCAGAACCTGACCCTGTCGCTGTTCGCGTTTTACTCGCCCTCGGACGGCGACGCCTACCTGCGGCCTCACGCGCACTACAAGCTGTCGGACGCCTGGGCGGTCGAGGCCGGCGCCAATGCCTTTTTCGGCGTCCACCCGCACACGTTCTTCGGACAGTTCGAACGGAACTCGAACGTCTACGCGGGGCTCCGCTACAGCTTCTGATCCGCGGTTTCATTGACC
>CAZGEE010000406.1:0-2700 GCA_964525035.1 uncultured Anaerolineales bacterium | reverse complement strand
AGCTCGGCCTCACGCTGGAGAAGCTCGACGGCGAACACCCGCTGGTCACCGGCAACATGGACGGGCCCGACGGCTTCAGCCTGGACGAGGTGCACTACCAGCACGCGCTCCGGGCCGAGCGCATCGGCAAGCCGCTGCCCGAACTCTACGCGCTGAAGACCGGCGGGCGAACGGTGGGGGTGTACAGCCCGTTCGACGTGACGCACTCTTCCACCGGATTCGACGCGTGGGATTGCCGGGGCTACGAGCCTGAGGACGCCCGGGCCCTGTTGACCAACGTGCTGCTCTGGGTCTCGGCGCGCGGCGAGGAAGCCGCTCCGCTAAAGAGCAAACAGCAGGAAGAACTCGGGGACGAGCAGTCCTGAACAAATCCCCGCCACCGCGGCCTTTCTGCGCCGGCCGCGCGAGGCGCCGGCCAGCAGTTGCGCCAGCAGAAGGTTGGGCAGCGCCAGCAGAAGCGGCAACCCCACCAGGCCGATTCCCGTGAGCAG
The DNA here is from genome assembly GCA_964525035.1 of uncultured Anaerolineales bacterium. GTDB lineage: Bacteria > Planctomycetota > Phycisphaerae > FEN-1346 > JAACEH01 > CAZGEE01. The sequence goes on along the minus strand of CAZGEE010000406.1, from coordinate 2,209 downwards.
CGGCACCGCGGCACGAGCACCGAGCCTTACCAGCGGGGGCGGCACGGTCAGCGCCGCGAGAAGGAACGCCGCGTATCGCAGCGCGTCCGCCTTCGACCAGCCCGGAAGCGGCGACCCCGCGGACCGTCGCTCCAACACCAGCGGCCAGGCGAGCACGATCACCGCCGAGCCGAACAGCACGCCGACCGCGTAGCGGCCCAGCGGCGGCGTCTCGATGACGTGAAAACCGAACACGCCCATCGCGAACACGAAAAGCACGTTCAAAAGCACGAGGGCTCGCGGAGCGCTCCGCCGCTGCCGCCGCCCGAAGCTCGCGAAGAACAGCGCGGCGGCCACCGCGCCGACGTAGACCCCCGCGCAGCGGTGGCAGAAGGGTAACACCTCGGCACCGACGCGGAAGCTCCGCGCCGGGTCCTGGTGGCAAAAGTGCGAGAACAGCGCCTCGATCACTCCTGCTCCCCTTCCGACCTCTCCGCGGGCGGTTCGGGCTCGGATTCCGCCGCACCCGCTTCCTTGTCCCGCTCGCGGACCTCGGCCGGCAGGTCCAGGGGAACAAGGGTTCTCTCGCCGCTCGCGACGTCGTAGACGACCAGCCACACGACCTTCTGGTCCTTCCGAATCAGGCGGTAGGCCAGCTTCGATCCGTCGGGCGAGAACACGGGATGATAGGCCTGAGCGTCCTCGGAAGGACTGTCCACCCGTTCGGGCTTCGAGCCGTCCGTCCCGAGCAGCCAGATGCCGAACCCCTTTCCTCCGCCGCCCTCCTCGGACTCGGTCTCCGCGGCCACGGCGATGGTTTTGCCGTCGGGCGACCAGTCGACCCAGATAGGCTGACCGAAACCGTCGGGAGCCGGAGCCACGAACCGGCACTTTCCGTCGGAAACCGTCACCGCCCAGAATCCGTTCTTCGTCTCCTTCTCCTCGGGCTTCGCTGCTTCGTCTTCCTCCCCCGTTTCAGCGGGAGTTCCTGCGACCAAAACACGGGAGCCGTCCCGCGACCACGCCACGTTCCACGCGCAGGATCCCAGGCGTAGCACCTCCCGGCGCTTCATTCCGTCCACGGTCACGACAGCCAACATCGGGGGCGCTTCTCCCGAATCGCCCGTGCCTCCTTCGACGAAAGCGACCTGCTTGCCCGAAGGGGACACCTTCGCCAGGACCACGTTCTCGAACCGCTTCACGAGCCGCCCGTCCGAGGCGTCGAGCACGCGAACCTGTCGCAACGACACACTGGGCCAGACGAGGAGCTTCCCGTCGCCGGCCCACTGTGGCTGCGGTTCGGGCTTTTCCCGGACGTCGGTGGCCAGGTCGGGATCCCCGAGGAACTTCCATTCGGCCACCAGTCCGCGATCGCCGCTCCGGGCGTCGACGCGGGTGAGTCGAGCCACCAGGGGCACGCGCGTTTTCTCCGTCCCCTCGTCGGAGCGGGGCCAGTCGGCCGCGTCCTCGGCCGCGACGTCGGACAGCGGCGATACCTGGACGACCGCCAGGTGTTTTCCACCCGGCGACCATCCGGGCGGACCGAGGTACCAACGCGATCGCCAAAGCATGCGTGAGCTCTTGCCGCTCGCGGGGGCGACGTACAACCGGCGCTCGCCCTCCTCGCCGACACAGCTCACGAAGGCGACCTGTTCACCGTCGGGCGACCACGCGGCCTGCGAACAGGCCAGCAGGTACGCCACCACCGAGACGACCAGCAGGACGGCCAGGGCGGTTGCCGCGCTCCTCGACATGGCATCTCTCCTAACAGGAACCGATTCAACTCTCGTACCAGGACGGCTTTCGGTCGCGGGTCGGCCGGCCCGTGATCCAGGCCCGGGTGGCGATTCGCGCCGCCCGCCAGCCCAGCCGCAGGGCCAGCCCGAACTTGCGGCGGTTCGTCCGGCGGGGCCATCGCGCCAGCCACGACCACGCGCTGCGAAGCGTGTAGCGGAACACCGTCCGACCGTACCGGCGAATCAGTGCCCGCTGGTCGTAGCGGCCGGACCGGACCACCGGGTTGAGAAAATTGTACTGGGAGAAATCCTCCGTGGCCAGGGTGCCCTCGCGCCGGGCGCGGCGCCACTCGGCCGTGCCGGGATTCGGCGTCAGCGGGAGGAACACCGTGGCGTCGGCGGATTCCGCGCCGGCCAGGAGCCGGCGGATCGACTCCGGGCTTTCGTCCGGCGTGCCGAAGATCATCGACGCAATGGTGTAGACCTGCTCGTAG
>CAZGEE010000405.1:0-2708 GCA_964525035.1 uncultured Anaerolineales bacterium | reverse complement strand
GCAAGACGCGCCGAGAGCTGGCGCTGGCCTGCCAGGAGGCCGAGCATCGCGTGGGCGCGATGTGCGGGATCATGGACCAGTTCGTCGTCCTCCACGGTGCCCCGGAGCATGCCCTGCTCCTGGATTGCCGGAGCCTGGAGGCCAGGCAGGTCCCGATGGACGAGGCGACGGACGTCGCGGTCGTGGTCATCAACAGTCGAGTGCACCACGACCTGGCCGAGGCCGCGTACAACCGCCGACGCAGTGAGTGCGACCAGGCGGCCAAGTTCTTCGGCGAGCGCCTCGACGGCGTGCGGACCCTGCGGGACGTGTCCGGGGAACAGTGGGACGAGTTGTCCGGCGGGCTCGACCCCGTTCTGGCGCGGCGTTCGCGGCACGTGGTTACGGAGAACGAACGAACGGTGGCGGCTACGCGTGCGCTCGAGCGCGGCGACCTGGAGACGATGGGGCGTTGCATGAACGCCTCGCACGATTCCCTCCGCGACGATTACGAGGTGTCGTGCCGCGAACTGGACCTTCTGGTTGAGATCGCCCGCGGAATGGCCGGCGTCTTCGGGAGCCGGATGACGGGAGGCGGCTTCGGTGGATGCACCGTCACGCTCTGCCGGCGATCGGCCGTTCGGCAATTGACAGAAGCCGTCCGAACGCGGTACCAGGCTGAGACGGGCCTTGAGCCGGAGGTGGTCGTGACCCGCGCGGCGGGGCCGGCCCATCTCGTGTGGGCGGGCGGGACGTAATTGGCCCGCTTTCCGAATGAAGTGTGATGTTACTTTTACGGGCACGGATTTGGAGGAACAGGGCAATGCGCGATGCACTGGTGAAACTGCTGCGGGGTGAGGACCTGACGGTGGACGAGTCGCGCGGCGTCATGACCACGATCATGGAGGGGCAGGCGACGCCGGTGCTGATGGCGTCGTACCTGACCGCGCTGGCGGTGAAGGGGGCCACCAGCGACGAGATCACCGGGGCCGCCATGGTGATGCGCGAAAAGGCGACGCGAGTCGACCCGGCCGGCCGCACCGTCGTCGACACCTGTGGCACCGGGGGAGATCACAGCAGCACGTTCAACGTCTCGACGGCCTCGGCACTCGTCGCGGCGGGGGCCGGCGTCGCGGTGGCGAAGCACGGCAACCGCGGGGCGACCTCGAAGAGCGGTTCCAGTGACGTGCTGGAGGCCCTCGGCGTGAGAATCGACGTGGGGCCGGACGTCGTGAGCGAATGCATTCGCGAGGTCGGGATCGGCTTTCTCTTCGCGCCGATGCTGCACGGGGCCATGAAGTATGCCGTGCCGGTCCGCAAGGAACTCGGCTTCCGGACGATCTTCAACGTGCTGGGTCCGCTGACCAACCCGGCGGGGGCCCGGCGCCAGGTGCTCGGCGTGTTCCAGGCCGCCCTGGTTTCCCCTATCGCGGAGGTGCTTCGCAACCTCGGGACGGACCACGCCATGGTGGTTCACGGAACCGACGGGCTCGACGAGGTCACCCTGGGCGGGCCGACCCACGTGGCGGAGGTCACTGCGGACCGGATCCGGCTCTACGAGATCAGGCCGGAAGATTTCGGAGTCGAGGAAGGAAGCATCGACGAGCTGCGCGTGAGCTCGGCGGAGGAAAGTGCGGAGATCATCCGCGGGGTGCTCGACGGCCGGAAGGGACCGGCCCGTGACATCGTGCTGGTGAACTCCGCCGCCGCTGTTTACGTCGGCGGGGTGGCCGGGTCGATCGCCGAGGCCGTGGACAAGGCCGCGGAGAGCATCGACGGAGGCGCGGCTGCGAAGGTTCTGAACCTGCTCGTCGAACGGACCAACGCGACGGGCTGACCGGGCCGGGAAGAGGTGGGCGATGGAGGGAATGACCTGCGACATGTGCGGCAAGGTGCTCCTCGGCGAGGGCGAAAGCGTCCGCTACGTGGCCCGCGTGGAATTATTCGCCGCGTACGATCCCCTGGAGCTGACCCAGAAGGACCTGGATCGCGACCTCTCCGCGGAGATACGGCATCTACTCCGGCAGGTGGAGGATGCCGATCCCAGGGCGCTGGAAGAAGACGTCTACAAGGAGTTCCGCTTCGACCTGTGCCCGACGTGTCACAAGAAGGTCCTGGCCGATCCGCTGGGTCTCCGGCGCCGCACGGAAGGACCGGCGCTCGACGGCGAATGATCCGAACGGTATAATTTCCCGCTTCGAACCGCCGTGGCCCCAACGGGGTCCGCAACCGGCATTGGAGGGAAACGCAGGATGGCGCCTCATACGATTACGGACAAGATCATCGCCGCCCACTGCGGGCGCGAGGAAGTGCACCCGGGCGAGTTTGTCTACGCCGACGTCGATATCGCGCTGGGCAACGACATCACGGCGCCGATCGCGATCCGGGAGTTCGAGGCCGCGGGAATCGACCGGGTGTTCGACAAGACCCGTATCGCCCTGGTCCCGGACCACTTCACGCCGAACAAGGACATCCAGAGCGCCCAGCAGACCAAGGTGCTCCGCGAGTTCGCTCGCCGGCACGAGATCACCCACTACTGGGAGGTGGGGCAGGTGGGCATCGAGCACGCCCTGTTGCCCGAGCAGGGGGTGGTGGGGCCCGGCGACCTGGTGATCGGGGCCGACAGCCACACCTGCACCTACGGCGCGCTCGGGGCGTTCGCCGCCGGCGTGGGTTCCACGGACCTCGCCGCGGCCATGGCGACGGGGAAGGTCTGGCTCAAGGTCCCC
>CAZGEE010000404.1:1737-2709 GCA_964525035.1 uncultured Anaerolineales bacterium | reverse complement strand
CGGGGCCGGTGCGGCCGGCGAGGCCATGCCGTACCTGCTGGTGGAGTACGTGCCCGAGGTGGACGGGAACCTCTCGGACCGCGTGGAGACCGCGTAACCCAGGACTGACGACCCCCGGGCCGGCGGAATCTCCGCCGGCCCGGACGAAAGGGAGGACAATACATGACCGCACTAGCATCCAGTGACGTAACCGTCACGGTGGCGGCCCGGGACCGGGACATCGGCCGCGGCGCGCTTGCGAAGAACGTGAGCGTGGCCGGGGTGGCGTTCGGCGACGGGAGCTTGACCTACCCCGCGGGCGGGGTGCCCATGCCGGGAATCGGGTCTTTCGGGTTTCTCCGGGAGATCAAGGTCGGGCTCATCGAGCAGCCGCCGGGCGACGGTTTTGTCTACAAGTACGACCAGGCGAACCACAAGATCCGGATTTACACCCAAGGGGTGGCCACGGGCGCCACGGTCAGCGCGGGCGCCACCGCGAGCAAGGTCAAAGATTCGGCCGGTGCCGAGACGGACGTCCAGTTCGTGGGCGCGGCGGTAAGCCAGACCTACGACCTGGGGCCGCAGATCGAGCTCCCCACCGGCACGGCCGTGGCGAACGTATCCATGAACATGCTGCTCGTGGGCGAGTAAGCCCGGGGCGGCTTTCTTTTCGCCGGCCGGGACGGGATCCCGCCTCCGGCCGGTCCGCAAAGGAGGAAGTCGTGCAAACGCTACACATCAAGGATCGAAACGCCAAGAAGGGCGAACCCCGCGAGCGGGCCGTACAGGTGATCCGGAGCTGGGGCGACGCCACGGGCGAACAGCTCTACCTCCACGCCAACGGGGTGTACGGGTACAAGGACGGCTCCCCGGTCCAGAGCGACAAGCCTTTTGTGCTCATCGTGGACCCGGACCAGCGCGCGCTCGCGCAGGCCTGGTGGGAAAAGAAAGGCAAAAAATACAGCGAGGAATTCTACGCCGCGGCCGCGGCGG
>CAZGEE010000404.1:0-1727 GCA_964525035.1 uncultured Anaerolineales bacterium | reverse complement strand
GCAGGACCGGCTGGAGGCCCAATCAGCGGCCATGCCCGATGCGTCCACGTCGGATCTCGACAGCATCACGTACAAGCGCAGGCCCAAGAAGGACCGGAGAAAGGACGCCTACTCGGATCCTTCCACCTGGTACGAGTGGTTCGGCCGCCGCCCCGATTGGTGGGGCGCCGCCAATGTGATCGAGATCGGCGGGTACCGGTACGAGCGCGCGGACGAGGACGACGAGCCCGCGCCCGCGGCGGAGGGGTAAATGGCCGACCAGGTGGACGCCATGCCCGTGCGGATCTGCGACCGGTGCGCCGCGGTCTACATCGAAGACGCGCGCATGTACGAGGACGTGAACCGGTGCCCGCACTGCGGCGCGTACCTGGCGCCGGATCCGCCGGAGCCTCCGGAGCCGGTGGAGATATAGGAGCAGCCCATGATCGGCAGCGAGCTTTTGGACCATGCAGGTGCGGCGCTCGGCGGCGTGGCCCAGGAGGACAACAAGTTTTTGTATCGGTGCTTGAACGACGCGGCCCTGGACTTTGCGAAACTCACCCGGTGTTTTGCGCGCAGCGTGGACCTCGTGACGGTGGAGGGCCAGCAGGAATACGTGCTTCCGCCGGACGTGATCGAGCTCCGGACAAAAGACCGAAAAGGCCGCTACGTGCTGGAGACGATCTACGACGAAATGCGCTATTGGGCCGTGATGGCGCCCTTGGAGCACCTGGAGATGCTCCTTTTGTCCGAGGCCAAGGACCGGCCCAGCCTTTTCGCGTTCACCGATGCGGAGAACCCGGCCGCGATCACCGGAACGGCCACGGCCGAAGGCGGAGCAGAGAACGGCGAGGCCCAGCTCACAGACGCGAATGCGACGTTTGAAACGAACCGCGTGTTCCCCGGGGATACGATGATAAACCACACGACCGGGGCCTCGGGTGTCGTGCAGGAGGTCGTGGACGAGACGCGCCTCAAGGCCGCGCTCTTCGGCGGCACGACCGGAAACGGCTGGACCGAAAACGATGCGTACAGCATCGTGCCCGCCCCGCGCAAGAAGATCGTGCTCGATGCTCCCAGCAAGACCGCCGGGATTACGATGCGCCTGGGTTATACGGCCGCACCGCCCCCGGTCTATTCAAGTCTCAGGCAATGGGGGCTCGACGGCGGGGCCTGCCGGGGCATCGTGTTCGAGGCCGCGTTCTTGTACCAGGCGGACTACGACTACAGGCCGGAAAACAATCGACATCTTCACGCGGTGTACCTGATGGCGGTGGACCGGTACAACGCGCAGACCGCACAGAACCGTCTGCGTGCAAGGAGACATCGAAGGCGATGAGCGGGCGCAAGCAACGCATTTGGTTTCGCGGATCGACCGGGCTCAACAACCGGATCGACCCGGTGCGCATTGCCTACGACTACCGGAGCGGGATTACGGAGCTCGCGCGCGCGGTAAACGTGGAGATCGACGATTCCCGCCGGATCAGCCGGCGAAAAGGCTTTGAGCCGGCGTTTCTGCCCGGGGCCGCCCGCGATGTCCACAACGCGCGCGGGTACATGCTCGCGGCCAAGGGCGCGAACCTCGTGGCCGTGGAAGGAGACTTTGCCACCCAAACGACCGTCGCCGCGATCACGGACGGGGCCCGCGTGCGGTACCTCACGTTGCACGACGACACCTACTACGTGACGGGCTACGAGCACGGCATCGTGCGCGCCCGCGTGCGCCGCGACTGGCGGGCCGCCGAGTA
>CAZGEE010000403.1:0-2711 GCA_964525035.1 uncultured Anaerolineales bacterium | reverse complement strand
GGCGAGCCGGTCGCACCGGAGGAGGGGGGCGGGGAAATGCCCGCGGAAGGACAGGAGGAACCGGGGCCGGAAGCCGGGATCGAACCGCAAGCCCCTCCCGGAGAAGGGCCGTTGCCGCCGGCGGGCGAGGAGAACCCTCCCGAGGACCAGGGAGAAGGGGCAGTCGATCCGGGCACGCCGCTCGATTGATCGCGCGGGTCCTTGTCCGCGGCACGCCGAGCGCGTAGAATCCCCGTTCGCTGAATGGCAGGACAGGAAAGGAGCAAGGCGTGGACGTGCTGATCGTCGGAGGCGGGGGTCGCGAGCACGCGCTGGCCTGGAAGCTCCGCCAGTCGCCGCGGGCGGAGCAAATCTACACGGCGCCGGGCAACCCGGGAACGGCTTCGCTGGGCGAGAACGTGGAGATCGGGGCGGACGACGTGGCCGCGCTGCGCGACTTCGCGCGCGAGAAGCGGATCGGCCTGACGTTCGTCGGCCCGGAGCGGCCACTGATCGCCGGCATCGTGGACGCGTTCCGGGAGGCCGGGCTCCGCGTCTTTGGGCCGACCGCCGCCGCGGCCCGGCTCGAGGGGTCCAAGGCGTTCTGCAAGCAATTGCTGCGGCACCACGGCATCCCGACCGCCGACCACCGGACGTTCTCGCGCGTGAAGGATGCCCTGAAGTACGTGGAGACGCGCGAGGAACCCCTCGTGGTGAAGGCCTCGGGCGAAGCCCTCGGCAAGGGCGTTTTCGTGTGCGACACGCCGGCCGAGGCCCTCGACGCGGTGCGCCGCATCATGGTGGACCGGGCCTTCGGTGACGCCGGCGACCAGGTGGTGATCGAGGAAAGGCTCACCGGCGAGGAGGCGACGATCCTGGCGCTGGTGGACGGGCGGAACATCTATCCGCTCGAGTCGAGCCAGGATCACAAGGCCGTCTTCGACGGCGACGAAGGGCCGAACACCGGGGGTATGGGGGCCTGCAGCCCGGCACCGGTCATCACTCCCGCGGCGATGGTGGGGATCGAGCGCGACATCCTCGTGCCCACGGTCCACGCCATGAACATGGAACGGTGCCCTTACCGCGGCGTCCTCTACGCGGGCATCATGATGACCCCGGGCGGGCCGAAGGTGTTGGAGTACAACGTGCGGTTCGGCGATCCGGAGGCCCAGCCGCTGGTGATGCGCCTGCGGTCCGACCTGGTGGAGATGGCCGAGGCCACCATCGACCGACGCCTCGATGAGATCGAACTCGACTGGGACCCCCGGCCGGCGGTCGGGGTGGTCCTCGCCTCGGGCGGCTACCCGGGATCGTACGAGAAAGGGCACGAAATCCAAGGCCTGGAGAAGGTCGCCGCCATGGACGGCGTGGTGGCATTCCACGCGGGCACGAAGGAGGCCGACGGGAAGATCGTGACCGCGGGCGGCCGGGTGCTCTGCGTGACCGCCCTGGGCGAGACGGTGCGCGAGGCCAAGTTGCGAGCCTACGAGGCGGCCGCGGAGATCCGCTTCAAGGGAGTGCACTACCGCACAGACATCTCCGACAAGGCCCTGCGTCACGTGGGGTAAGTAAGCATTTTCCATCACGACGAGGTTGTGGTCAGGGAGTTCGAGGCCTCGCCGACGTCTCGTCGCCGGGCGCGGGCTCTTGGGGCGAGCGTTCGGCCGAAACCTGTTCAGAGAAATCATCCGGGATCTTTGGCGGTACCGGGCCGGCCCGGCTGCTTGGCCCGGCCGGGGTGATCTGCTAGAATGCCGCGGGCGAAGGCCGCAGGTCCGTGCGGTGCCCCTAAGCCGTGCCCGGAGAGGAGGCAAAGCCCGTGCCCTCGAACGACCCGTATGCGGTAGCCGACAATCCGCTGGTGACGCGGTACGCCTCGGAGGCCATGTCGCGCGTGTGGTCGCCGCGGTTCAAACACACCACCTGGCGGCGGCTCTGGATCGCGCTGGCGGAGTGCCAGCGGGAACTGGGTCTGGAGGTCTCGGAGAAGCAGATCGCGGCGATGAAGGCCGCGGTCGAGGAGATCGACTTCACCCGCGCGGCCGAGATCGAGCACGAGCGTCGCCACGACGTGATGGCCCACGTGCACCTGTTCGGCGAGGCGGCCCCGGCGGCACGCGGCATCGTCCACCTCGGGGCGACGAGTTGCTTCGTCGCCGACAACGCCGAACTGATCCAGATGCGCGAAGGGCTGCGGATCGTCCGCGCGCGGTTGCTCGGACTGCTGAGGACCCTGGCCGAGTTCGCTCGCTCGTGGCGCGACCAGCCGCTGCTGGCGCGGACGCACTTCCAGCCGGCCCAGCTCACCACCGTCGGCAAGCGGGCCTGCCTCTGGCTGCACGACCTCGTGACCGACCTGGAGGAGATCGAGGGGCATCTCGCGGGCCTCGCCATGCGGTCGGCCAAGGGAACCACCGGCACGCAGGGCTCCTTCCTCGCCCTGTTCGACGGCGATCACGACAAGGTGAAGCGCCTGGAACGAGGCGTCGCCGAGCGGATGGGATTCGACCGGGTGCTTCCCGTGACGGGCCAGACCTACAGCCGCAAGCTCGACGCCCGCGTGGTGGCCGCGCTGGGGCAGGTGGGCCAGAGCGCGCACAAGTTCGCCAACGACGTCCGGCTCATGGCCGGAATGAAGGAGATCGAGGAACCGTTTGGGGCGAAGCAGATCGGTTCCTCGGCCATGGCCTACAAGCGGAACCCGATGCGCAGCGAGCGGATGACCGCCCTGG
>CAZGEE010000402.1:0-2724 GCA_964525035.1 uncultured Anaerolineales bacterium | reverse complement strand
GCGCTCGGGCCCGCCCACGCCGCTGAGATGCCGGAAGCGAAACGCCAAGGCGTTGACGAGCGTCCCGCCCCAGTTGCCCCGGGCCGGGTGCACGATCATGTCGCTCGGCTTGTTGACCACCACGAAGCAATCGTCCTCATAGAGAACGTCGAGCGGAATGTCCTCGGGCTCGGGCTCGATCTCGCGTTTCGGCGGCGCTTCGATCTCCATCCGCACGATGTCTCCGCCGGACAGGTCGAAGGCCGGCTTGACCGCCCGGCCGTTCACGCGCACCTTGCCCGCCTTGATCAGTCGCTGAAAATAGGCCCGGGAATAGTTGGAGAACCGCGCGGCCAGAAACTGGTCCAGCCGCCGGCCCTGGTGAACGGGACGGATCTTCATCTCCACGGTTTCCACCGCGGGGGGCTCCTGCCGGCCATCCTGATTCCCGGGACATCCGCTCGCCCTCGGTCCATCGCGAGGAATGCTGTCGGGGACAAAGTCCTCCTTCGCCATGCTCGCCCTCCGGAAAAACAGGGGACAGCCGACCGGATTCGGCTGCCCCCTGAAGCCCGTGCAGACTGTTGCGCGTCTCGCCTATGCCCCGACAAGCTCCTTGGCGACGTCCACGGCCGAGGCCGAGTCGGGGGCGTACCCGGTGGCGCCGATCTCGTCGGCGAAATTCTGGGTCACCGGGGCGCCGCCGATCAGCGTTTTTACTTCGCCGAGGCCGGCCTCGTTCAACGCCTGGATGACTCCACCCATCTGCGGCATGGTGGTCGTCAGCAAAGCCGACATGGCCACGATGCACTTCCCGTTTTGTTCCTTGACCTTCTCGACGAACTTCTCCGCCGCAACGTCGGTGCCGATGTCCTTGACGTCAAACCCTCCGCCTTTCAGCATCATCCCCACCAGGTTCTTACCGATATCGTGCAGGTCGCCCTTGACGGTACCGAGGATCACGCAGCCGACAGGTTCAACCCCCGCTTCCGCAAGAAGCGGCTCCAGCATCTCCATGCCGCCGTGCATCGCCCGGGCGGCGATCAGGACCTCCGGCACATAGACCTCGTTCCGCTTGAACTTCCCGCCGATGATGCTCATTCCCGCGATCAGCCCCTCGTCGAGGATCTGCTTGGGCCCCACGCCCTCGTCCACGGCCTCCTTCACAAGCTTCGCAACCGTGTCGCGGTCCCCTTTTTGAAGCGCTTCGCTGATTCCATTGAAATCGGCCATTCTCTGACTCCTCGCTTTCCTGTCCTTTTTCGACTCGCCCGGCACGCGCAGCCGACTGCGTGCCCTCGCTACTGTCCTGAATCGTCCCCGGAGGCCCCGGCAGCAGGCAAATCCTTTCCCGGGCCTTCCGCCGACTCTTCCGTGACTCCAGTGCTCGACTCCGCAGAGGAATTCTCCTCCTCGGACATCTCGTCGGACGTTTCCTTTGATCTCTCCTCGCCGGCCTCTCCGCGGTCGCCTTCTTCCTCGGCCTCCTCGGGCGCAAACTCCAGCGCCTCGGGATTACGAATGGCATGCAGCCGGTCGTTGGCCAGTCCCTCGATCACCGAGTCGGGATACCGCTGCGCCAGGTCCACCAGCCGCCCTTCCGCCGCCTCCCGGTCGCCTTTCATGGCCAGGACGCAGGCCAAACCATACTCCGCGTGCGGGCCGACCGGATCGGGGGACATGCTCAGCCGCTCGTATAATTCCCCCGCGCTGGCCAGGTCTTCCTGTACGCGGGTGGCCTCCCCCGCCGAAGCCCAGGTGACCACGGCCCGATTATACAGCCGATCGGCCAATACCTTCCTGGCTGCCGTACCAAGACCACCGCCCCCCTCATGTCCCTCCACGTACGCCCTCAAGGCGTCCACCTGAGCATCCAGCCCGGCCGTCGGGCCCGAGGCTGCCTCCGGCGACTCCGGTCGGGCGTTCATCGCCTCCGCAAGGGCAAACGGAGCCCGCGTGGACCGCTGCTCCGCGGTCTTCAGCCTCCCGTGGATAAAGAACCCCGCAGCGGCCACCAGCACGAGACCGATCAGGATGTGGCTCACGTAAGGCCGCAGCCACTCCGACCACCGCGACAGCATCTCCATGAGTTCATTGCTGGCTAGTTCGTGTCGCTCTTGCTTTTTCATGCCCTGCTTTCCTGGGCAACCGGGGCTTCCGGCTCATCCCGGTATACAGACGGCCGCGTCGGAAACCGCCCGCCGCGGCAGCGCCTGAAAACCTGGATAATAACGGCCTTCGGACGAGAAGGCAATGCCAAAGCCCCACCCCGAGCGAAAAACCCTGAGGCCTCCGGTAGGACCGTCCCCGCGTCTCAACCTGCCAGACCGGCCAGGCGCTCGGCCCGAGCAAGGGCCGCCGCCACCTCGTCCGAACCGAGGCCGGCCCCACGGAGCACGCGCTCGGCCGCGTCCCGCCCACAGATGTCCGAGACGGCGTGCATGTCGGACCCGAAGATCACCTCCGCTCCCGCCTTCCGGGCCGTCAGCGCCACGTGCCCGTTCGTCAGGCAATGCCCCTTTCGGGCCGAGATCTCCAACAGAACACCGCGCCGGGCCGCCTCGCGGGCATCCTCTTCGCTGATGAGCCCGGGGTGCGCCAGAATGTCCACGCCCGCGTCGATGGCCGCCCGGTTCGTCCCCGGAATCACCGGCTCGGCGATCGTCTCGCCGTGGCAAAGCACCAACTCGGCACCCAACTCCCGCGCCCGGCCGACGATCCTCGCCACGTCCTCCAGCCGGCAGT
>CAZGEE010000401.1:0-2747 GCA_964525035.1 uncultured Anaerolineales bacterium | reverse complement strand
TGAAGGGCAAGTGGCTGCTCTCGCTCAACGACGTGCCGGCCGTCCGGGAGATGTACCGGGGCTGCCGGATCGAGCCAGTCAGGGTGCCCTACTCGCGGAACCGGGGCCCAGGCAACACCCGCCCGGGCCGCGAGCTCCTCATTCGCAACTACTGACCCGGCCCTCCGCCTGACCTGGCCCGTTCGGTATAGCCGAACGGGCGTCGGCTATACCGAACACCTGGCCGGGCCTCGTTATGACAACTTTCGCGCAAAGTTTTGACGCGCCGCTACACGGCGCGGGCAAAAAAAGCGCCCGACAGGCTCGCGCTACGACCTGTCGGGCTCGGGTGCCGACCATCGGCACCCGGAACGTTCTGGTTCAGCCCTTCAGTCTTCGTCGGAACCGTTTGCCCGCCTGTTTGTCCAGCCCCTACAAGTATTCTAAGTGAGCTCTGGTTCCGAGCAAAGAGTCCGCTACACCGCTTCCTCCTCCGATTCTACCCTGAATTGCGTACAACCCGGCTGAGTTTTTTCCGCCTTTTTCCACTGGACACTTGGGGCCCGCACGCGGTTACCCCGCCGCAATCCCAGGCGACCAAGGGGCTTCGCCGGGGTCAAGGGGTCTTGCGCGAAATGGCAACTTGAGTGACACCTTGCTGTCACCGCCGCCAGGGACTATCATCAGCTTTTCGCTTCACCCCACTATGGAGGTAGAATGAGCGGCGTCGAGTTCTTTGAAGCGGCGATGCTCCTGTGCTTCGGCTGTTCGTGGCCCGTGGCCATCGCTAAGACTCTTCGGGCGCGGCGCGTGCACGGCAAGAGCGTCGGGTTTTTGTTCCTGGTAACCCTGGGCTATCTCAGCGGCATCGTCGCCAAGATCCTGGCCGCCGATGGGGGCATGCCGAGCTGGGTCACGGCCCTTTATGCCCTGAACGCGGGCATGGTTTCGGTGGAGATCGCCCTGTACTACCGTTTCCGGGAGCTCGGTACGACCGAGGGCGCGGCACTGGAGGCGGAGCCGCCGGCGGGCGAGGTCGTGGAAAGCGAGCACTCGTCGGAGGACGCGTGACCGCGTCCGGCGCGAGCCCGGGCCTGTGCCGGGCGGACCGGCCTCGGTATAATGGGCCGTCGCCGGGCTTCAGCAGGCGCCGGCGAATCCGGGAATGGATTCATTGGAGACGCGCCCATGGCGCGGTACGTCATTTTTCACAACCCGATCTCCGGCGAAGGGCTGGCCGCGCGACTGGTCGCGGAGCTCACGACCGAGTTGCAGGCTCACGGCCACCAGGTGGACGAGCTCTGCACCGGGAGCAAGGAGGAAGCGACCGCCGCGGCGCGCGACCTCGATCCGGGTTACGAGGCGCTGATCAGCGTGGGGGGAGACGGCACACACAACAGCATCGTCAATGGCCTCGTGGACCGGCCGGTCCCGCTGCTGCCGGTCCCGGCCGGGACCGAGAACGTGCTCTCGAAGGGGGTGGACGTCCCGGCGGACCCCCGGGTGATCCGGGAGATCCTCGAAGGCCACCGGGTCCGGAGCGTGGACGTGGCCATGGCCAACGACCACGCCTTTCTCGTGATGAGCGGGGTCGGACTCGACGCGGCCGTCACCGCTGAAGTGCACCAGAAGCGGAACGGGCCGATCCGGCGGATGAACTATTACTGGCCCACGGTGAAGCACTGGCTGCGCTGCCGCCGACCGCACCTCGAGGTGGAAGTGGACGGCGAGCGCGTGGCTTCGGAGGCCCCGTTCCTGATCGTCGGCAACATGCGCATGTACGCCGACCGCCTGCACGTCTGCGCCAGGGCGGAGCCGGACGACGGCCTGCTCGACGTGTGCGTGTTCGAAAGTCCCGGGCGGCTGCGACTGGTCCGCTACTTCCTGGCCGCCCGCCGAGGCCGTCACCTCGAGATGCCGGACGTGACCTATGCCCAGGGTCGCCGCATCGTAATCCGGCCGGCCGAAGCGGACGTCCCGTTCCAGGTCGACGGCGACCTCGCGGGCCACGGGGTGGTGGAGTACACCGTCAGGCCAAAGGCGCTGAAGATGTTCGTGCGGACGTACATGTAGGGCCGTCGCGGGACGGTTTCAACGAACCCGATGGAAGAGGACTATAACATGGCCGTTCGTGCAATCAAGGTGGGAGGGTTGAGCCTCGCGGGGCCGGGGGCGCCGCTGTTCCTCGTCGCGGGGCCGTGTGTCATCGAATCCCTCGAGAACATGAAGCGGATCGCCGGGCACCTGGTTCCGGTTGCCGAGCGCCTGGGCCTGCCCTACGTGTTCAAGGCCTCGTTCGACAAGGCCAACCGGTCGTCCGCGGGGAGCTATCGCGGCGTGGCGATGGAGGAGGGCCTCGAGCTACTGGCGGAGGTCCGCCGCGAGTTTGCCGTGCCGGTTCTCTCGGACGTTCACCAGCCGGGCCAGGTCGCGGTCGCGGCCGAGGTGCTCGACTGCCTGCAGATTCCGGCCTTTCTCTGCCGCCAGACCGATCTGCTGACCGCTGCCGCCGGGACGGGCAAAGCCGTCAACGTGAAAAAGGGGCAGTTCCTGGCACCGTGGGACATGCAGAACATCGTGGAGAAGGTCACCGGCCCGGCCGGCGGGCACAACGCGAACCTGATGCTGACCGAACGCGGAACGAGCTTCGGCTACAACCGGCTGGTCAACGACATGGCGGGCATTCCCGTGATGCAGGCGACCGGGTGCCCGGTGGTCTTCGACGCGACCCACTCGGTCCAGCAGCCGGGTGGCCTGGGGACCGCTTC
>CAZGEE010000400.1:0-2751 GCA_964525035.1 uncultured Anaerolineales bacterium | reverse complement strand
GTCGGCTGGCCGCGGAGCACCACCTGCCGGTGGCCTACTGCAACCAGGTCGGGGGAAATGACGAACTGGTGTTCGACGGCGCGTCGCTTGCCCTGGGCGCGGAGGGCCGGCTGCTGGCCCAGTGCCGCGATTTCGAGGAGGACCTGGCCGTCTTCGAGTTCGGCGGGTCGGAGGCTGCCGAGGCCTACGCGGTGGGCTCGGCGCCGCGGGCCGGCGTGGCCTCGGTGCGGGCGGCATTGGTGCTGGGCCTTCGCGATTACTTTCGCAAGTGCGGGTTCTCGGACGCCGTGCTCGGCCTTTCGGGCGGAATCGATTCGGCGGTGGTGGCGTGCCTCGCGGCCGAGGCGCTCGGCCCGGAGCACGTGATGGCGGTCGGCCTGCCCTCGCGGTACAGTGCGTCGCGGTCAACGGACGATGCGCGCCGGCTGGCGGAGAACCTCGGCGTGGAGTTCCGGGTGATTCCCATCGAAGAGATCCACCGGGAATTCGAGGGGGCGCTGGGCGAGGCCTTCGCGGGGCTTCCGGCGGACTCGACCGAGGAGAACATCCAGGCCCGGGTGCGCGGCGTCCTGCTGATGGCCCTGGCGAACAAGTTCCATCGGCTGCTGCTGGCCACCGGCAACAAGAGTGAGCTGGCCGTCGGGTACTGCACGCTCTACGGCGACATGTGCGGCGGCCTGGCGCCGATCGGCGACGTGCCGAAGACCCTCGTGTACCAGTTGGCGCGGCACATCAACGAGCGGGCAGAGATCATCCCCGCCTCGATTCTGCAGCGCCCGCCGACGGCCGAGCTGAAACCCGGGCAGGTCGACCAGGACACGCTGCCTCCGTACGACGTGCTCGACCGCGCGGTGGAACTGTACGTCGAGGAACTGCTCCCGGTTGAGAAGATCGTCGAGGCCGGGGTGGACCGCGAGACGGCCGAGGAGATCGTGCGGCGCATCGACCGCACGGAGTACAAGCGTCGGCAGGCCCCGCCGGTGCTCAAGGTCACGGGCCGGGCCTTCGGCAGCGGGCGCCGCCTGCCCGTCGCTCAGCACTATCGACCGATGTCTTGACGTGCAACTACCCGGGGATGTGCAATGCGGCTCCGCCGACCGGACTCGGCCGGGGAGGCGCCTACGTACAAACCAACCCTTCCACGGCTGCAAGGACCGCCCGCGTGCCCGCCACGAGGCTGTCGACGTTCACGTATTCGTCCCGAGTGTGTGCCGTGCCGGAGGTTCCGGGCCCCATGACCACGGACTGAATCCCGCCGTGGTGCTGGAAGATGGTGCTGTCGGTGCGGCCGGTCATGATCTCGCACCGCGGGCGCAGGCCGGCGCGGCGAATCGCGTCACGGCACGTCGCGATCAGGTCCCGGTCCTCGCACACGTGGCCGAGAACCTTCCGGTCGGTCCGCCACGTGATCCAGCCCCGCGGCAATCGGCCCGCGAGGCGCCGCATGCGCCGCTCGATTTCGGCGGAATCCCCGTCGGGAAGCAGCCGGCAGTTCGCCACGAGTTCACAGGCCCCCGGGACGACGTTCACCCCCTGGCGGGCCTCGATCTCGGTGATGGTGGCCACCTCGCTCAGCGAGATCGAGCGGTTCCAGGCCCGGTAGGTTTTTCGCGGCATCCCCGAGGCGGCGAACTCCTTCTCGAATTCCCGGATCACCCGGGCCGCCCGCGAGACGGCGTTGCGCCCCTTGTGGGGCGTCGCGGCGTGGTAGGCCTTGCCCTTCACGGTGACGTAAAGGTTCATGATGCCCTTGCACCCGGGGTGCACTCCCATGGAGCGTCCGCCGGAACTCATGGTGCTTTCCAGCACGATGCCCTGTGTGGCGTCGGCCTCGCGCGCGACCTCGTAGGCTCCGTTCGGGCCCCGCGAGGTGCTTTCCTCCCACACACTCAGCGCGACCACGACCCGCCGGTTCAGCTTGCGTCGCTTCAGGTGCCGGGCAATCTCCAGAATGGCTGCGACGCCCGACTTGTCGTCGCTGGCGCCCCGGCCGAGGAGCCGGCCCTCCGAAACCTTCCCGCTGAACGGATTTCCCTGGAAGTCGCCGGGCGGCACGGTGTCGAGGTGGGCGTTTAGAAGCAATCCAGGACCGCCGCTGCCGAGGGTGGCGATCACGTTGCCGGCCTTGTCCCGCCGCGCCGAACGCATGCCTGCGCGGCGAAGCTGCGCCAGCACGTGCTTTCCAATCGTGTCGCACTCCTCCCAACTCGGAATCCGCACCAGGGCAGACAGGTCCCGGTTCAACCGTCTTCGGCTGACCTTCACGGTGAGGCACTCCTTCCCAGTGGTTTCGTCGCTCGGCCGTCGTCAGGCCCGATTGGTCCGGCCCCGGGGCGTCAGACGTCCATTCCTTTCTGCCGGGCCAGTTCTAGAAACATCTCTTCGTGGGCGCGGACGAAGCGGCCAACGTTGAACATTTCCCGGACGCGCGCCTGGCCCTGCCGCGCGAATTGCGCGCTTCGGTCCCGGTGTTCCATCGCCTGGAAGATCCCCGCCGCGATGCCCTTGGGGTAGCCCGCCTCGACCAGGAAACCGCACCGGCCGTCGTCAACCAGTTCGCGCATCCCGGCGACGTCGCTTACCACGACCGGCTTCCCGGCCAGCATGGCCTCGAGCACCGCGTTGCTTAGCCCTTCGTGCGTGCTGGGGAGGATGAACAGGTCCGCCCGCTGCAGAATCGTCGGCACGTCCCCGCGCGGGCCGAGGAACTCCACGTAGCGTCCGACGCCGAGCCGTTCCGCCTCGATCTCC
>CAZGEE010000399.1:1198-2752 GCA_964525035.1 uncultured Anaerolineales bacterium | reverse complement strand
TCCAGGACATCATCGCCATCCTCGGCATGGACGAGCTGTCGGACGAGGACAAGGTGATCGTGGCACGGGCACGGAAAATCCAGCGGTTTCTCTCGCAGCCGTTCTTCGTCGCCGAGACCTTCACGAACATGCCCGGCAAGTACGTCTCGCTGGAGGAGACGATCAACGGATTCGAACAGCTTATCCGCGGCGATTGCGACGACATGCCGGAGCCGGCCTTCTACATGGTCGGCAACATGGACGAGGCCCGCGAGAAGGCGAAGAACATGTAGCGGAACCTCCGCGACGGACCGGCCTCGCCGGTGGCCGACAGGTCGCGGAAACGATGGAGTCGAACGGCAATGCCGCTGACCTTGACCATCCTCACCCCCGACGAGCGCCTCTTCGAGGACAAACCGTCCCACCAGGTGGAACTCCCCGGGGCCATGGGGACCTTCGGCGTCCTGGAAGGGCACAGCTCCCTGGCCACGCCGCTCGGCCTCGGCGAGATTCGCATCTATGCTTCCGCGGGGGAGACACCGGACCGCCGCGTGGCCGTGGCCGAGGGTTTCGCGGAGATCACGCCGGAACGGGTCGTGGTGACCGCCCGCGCGGCCGAGCGCGCCGAGGACATCGACGTCGGGCGGGCCCGCGCGGCGCGCGACCGAGCCCAGAAACGCCTCGGCCCCAACCGCACGGACGAGGTGAACGTCGACCGGGCCCGGGCCGCCTTGGCCCGGGCGACGAACCGGCTCCGCGTGGCCGAGGCCGGCGGACACGGGCAATGACCCCGCGGCCGTCCTCGAATCCCCTTCGCTCTCCATTCGCCAACCCCTTATAATGTCGCGCCAAGTCCCTGCGGGAGCGAGGTCCCCATGGTGCTGGACACCTGGATCCCATTGCTGCTCACTCCGGTGGCGATCGCCGCCGTGGTCGCCCTGGTCCGACGCAAGGACTGGTTCCCGCGCCGTCGGCAACGGGTGCTGCTGACCGCCTCCCTTGCCTCAGCGGTGCTCCTGCTCGCCTTGTGCAATCCGGCCCTGCGGGTCCGCTGGGGCGAGGTGCCCACGGTCGTACTTCTCGCGGACGCCTCGCCGAGCATGCGTTACGGGCAACCATGGCAGGAAGCCGCGCGATGGGTCCGACGAGCCCTGCCGGGAACCCTCCGGTTCGGCCTCGTCCGCTTCTCGGGTACGGCCCAGGTGGTGATCGCCCCGGGACAGACCTTGCCGGCCACGCTGGACAAAGCCTCCGGGGATCCGTCCAACGCGAGCACCGACATCGAACAGGCGATCCGTTCGGCCGTCGCGCTGGCCACCGACCCCGAACGGACGGCCCTGCTCCTCTACAGCGACGGTCACCAGACGGCCGGGGACGCTCTCGGCGCGGCCGCGGAAGCCCGCGAGAGCGGCGCTCGCATCTTTGCCCTCGCGCCGGCCAAGGCCGCTGTGCCGGAGAACGTTTCGCTGGCCCGCCTGGAGCCGCCCGCCCGCCTCGCCCCGGGCGAGGAGTCCGCGGTCCAGGTGGCCATCAGGTCCAACAGGGCAACCTCTGCGCGGGTCCTCTTGAGAGAGC
>CAZGEE010000399.1:0-1188 GCA_964525035.1 uncultured Anaerolineales bacterium | reverse complement strand
ACTGCCGGGGGGAACAGCCCGGTCGGTTTCGCTGCCGAGGCGCCTCGAGCGCCCCGGGCTGCACCGGCTCGAAGTGGTGGTCACGAGCGACGGCGACGACGCGGTGCCGGAGGACAATCGCTGGGCGTTCGCGGTCCGGGTCGGCGAACATCGACCGGCACTGCGGGTCACGTATCGCCCCGCCTCGGGTCGGGACAGCCGGGCCCCGCTCCCGGAGGTCGCGGAGGTTCCCCTGAGTGAGCCCGTGCCGGCCTCGCGGATGCCCGAGGACCCATCGGCGCTGGGGGAGTACGCGGCCGTGGTGATGCACGACGTTCCGGCCTATGCGCTATCGGGCCCGGCGCTGGAGGCCCTGGTGACCTACGTCCGCGACATGGGAGGCGGATTGCTGGCCGTGGGCGGGCCACACGCGTTCGGGCTCGGCGGCTACGGCCGGACGGTTCTCGACGACATGCTGCCGGTGAAGAGCGATCCCGAGGATCGGCCTCCGCTGCACGTGGTGATCGTGCTGGACCGCTCGGCCAGCATGGCCCGGCCCGCCGGGGGCCGGGAGAAACTGGCCCTGGCCAAGCAGGCGGTGCTCCGCCTTTCGGCCCTGCTCGGGGAGCGTGACCGGGTGAGCCTGGTCGCGTTCAACCACGCCCACCAGGTTCTGGCGGAGAACGTTCCCGGCGACCGGTGGTCCTCATTGCGCGAGGCGCTCGTGCGGCTGCGCGCGACCGGCGGAACGCGGATCGGCCCCGCGCTTGAGGCCGGGCTCGACGCCCTCGCGGCGACACCGGCCGAGACACCGGACGGCAAGCCGATCCGCCGCCACGTGATCGCCGTCAGCGACGGGATCGTGATCGGCGACGACGGGGCGACGCCGTTCGAGCCCGAGGCCATGGCCCGGCGCGCCGGCCGACTGAATGCGACGATTTCGGTCGTGCGCACCGGGGAGGCCGATCCGTGGCCTGGACTGGAAGCCCTGGCCCGGGCGACGGGGGGGCGATTCTACGACGTCTCGGCGGGGATCGTGACCGCCACGGGGCGCAATCGCCTGGAACGGATTTTCCTGGAGGACGTGGAACTTCCGCTCCTTCACCGGGAGGCGGAAGCGGTCCGGGTGGTCGAGCCGCGGCCCCTCTGGCCGGACCGGTCGGCCGTGCCCGAGGTCGCACCGGTTCCGCGTCACATCGTCACCGAGGC
>CAZGEE010000398.1:0-2753 GCA_964525035.1 uncultured Anaerolineales bacterium | reverse complement strand
CGGCGTCGAGCACAAGGAGCGCCTGAAGGGCATGCGGGCCACGATGGACGTCCTGACGATGACGGCGACGCCCATCCCGCGGACGCTCCACCTGTCGCTTCTTGGGATTCGCGACATCTCGAGCCTGGCCACGCCGCCCCAGGACCGGCGGGCCATCCACACGGAGGTCTGCCGGTGGGACGCGGAGCGGATCCGCGAAGCCATCCTCCGGGAACTGAACCGCGACGGGCAGGTGTTCTTCGTGCACAACCGCATCTACAACATCCGCGAGGTGACCGCCGAACTGGCCGCGCTTGTCCCCGAGGCGCGCATCACGTGGGCTCACGGCCGAATGTCGGAACACGAACTCGAGCACCGGATGCACGACTTTCTGCAGCGTGACATCGACGTGCTGGTGTGCACCACGATCATCGAGAGCGGTCTCGACATTCCCACTGCCAACACGATGTTCATCGACATGGCCGACCTGTTCGGCCTGGCGGAACTGCACCAGCTCCGCGGACGGATCGGGCGCTACAAGCACCGGGGCTACTGTTACCTTCTGCTGCCGCGGACCCGGCCGATCCGTCCCGCGGCGGTCCGCCGGCTCAAGGCCATCGAGGAGTTCAGCGAACTCGGCAGCGGGTTCCAGATTGCGATGCGCGACCTCGAGATCCGGGGCGCGGGCAACATCCTCGGTCCGGAGCAGAGCGGGCACATCACCGCGGTCGGCTACGAACTCTACTGCCGGCTGCTCGAGCAGGCCATCCGGGGCCTGCGCGGCATGGAGGCCGAGGAGGAATTCGAGCCGACGATCGACCTCGGCGCGAGCGCGTACCTGCCGCGCGACTGCGCTCCCGGCGACCGCCAGCGGATGACCGTCTATCGCATGATCAACCGCGCACGGACCGTGGAGCGGCTCGAAGAGGTCCGCCGCGACGTCGAGGACATGCTCGGGAAGCTGTCCCGCCCGGCCGAGTTCCTCTTTGACCTGCAGGAGATCCGAATTCACGCCCGCCGCTGGCGGATCGGCGGCATCAAGACCGCGGGCAACGACGTGGTCTTCACCGTGGACACGCTGGACCGCATCGGGTCGCTGCTTTCCGACGCGCCGGGCAAGGTGCGCGTGGCGAACGAGCACACGGTCCACCTGCGCCTTCGGCCCGAGACCGTGGAGCCCTTGCGGCTGCTGGTGTTGCTGAAGAAGCTGCTGGCCAAAGCGCCCGGGCAGGCACCGACGAGCGGGGACGGATGACCGCCTTCACGCCCCGGCGGTCTTGACGGCGCGCCGGACTGCTGAGACAATGCGAATTCTTTCACCGGCTCTTTCACAAAGGGAGCACGATGGCAGAGCTTATCGTCGGCGTCAGCGGGGTCCGGGGCATCGTTGGGGAGACCCTCACCCCGGAGACGGCCGTTCGCTTCGGCGCGGCCTACGGCACCTTCCAGAAAGGCGGGACGGTCGTACTCGGTCGGGACACGCGCCCCAGCGGCGAGGCCCTCGGCGCCGCCGTCGCCGCCGGGCTCAGCGCCACCGGGTGCGAGGTCGTCCACCTGGACCTCGTTACGACGCCGGGCCTGACGGTGATGATCCAGGAGCTCGGCGCCGCGGGCGGGATCGTAATCACCGCGAGCCACAACCCGTCCGAGTGGAACGGCATCAAGTTCTTCCGGAGCGACGGCATCGACCTGAGCGCGGAACAGGGCGCGGAACTGAAGCGCCTCTGGGAGACAGGCTCGCCGAGATATGTCAAGGCGGACGGATTTCGACCGCAGGCCCGGGATGGGACGGTCCACACCCGGCACGTCGCCCGGGTACTGGCCGCGGTCGACCGCGACCTCATCTCGGGCGCGGATTTGAAGGTGGTTCTCGACTCGAACCACGGCGCCGGGGCCGTGGTCACGCCGCAACTGCTTCACGCGCTCGGGTGCTCGGTTCACACACTGGGCGGGGAGCCGGACGGAAGGTTCGAACATCCGCCGGAGCCGCTCGAGGCGAACCTGGGCGGGCTCTGCGAAGAGGTCCGTCGCGCGGGAGCCGACGTCGGCCTGGCCCAGGACCCCGACGCGGACCGCCTCGCACTGGTGGACGAGCAAGGCCGGTTCCTCGGCGAGGAGTACACGCTCGCCCTGGCCGCGATGCACCGGCTGGAGCAGCAGCCCGGACCGGTCGCCGCGAACCTGTCGACGAGCCGCATGATCGACGACGTGGCGGACCGCTTCGGCCGGCCGTGTCATCGCACGCCCGTGGGCGAGGTCAACGTGGCCGACCGCATCCGGTCGGAGGGGTGCGTCATCGGCGGCGAGGGAAACGGCGGCGTGATCGACCCGCGGATTTGCCCGATCCGGGACAGCCTGGCGGGCATCGCGCTGGTGCTCGAACTGCTGGCCACGCGGCGGAAGCCGCTCAGCGAGGTTGCCGCGGAACTGCCCTCGTATACAATGATTAAGCGAAAGGCAGAGGCCTCGCCGGAGGCGATTCACCGATTGACCGAGGCCCTGCCCGAAGCGTTTCCGGACGCCCGGGTCGACCGGCAGGACGGGGTGCGGCTCGACTGGCCCGAAGGGTGGGTCCACGTGCGCCCGAGCAACACCGAGCCGATCTACCGGACGATCGGGGAGTCCGCGGACTCCGAGTGGCTGGAACGGATTCTCGGAAAGGTCGGCGAACTCGCGACGTAACACGGCGGGCAAGGAGCGGGTATGCCCATATACGAGTTTGAGTGCGAACGCTGCGGACAGGCCTTCGAAGAGCTGGTCCGCGGCGCGCGCCG
>CAZGEE010000397.1:0-2754 GCA_964525035.1 uncultured Anaerolineales bacterium | reverse complement strand
GGCGGGCGGACAAATCGAGCGCCGGACGGACTTGACCCCGAGGCCGCGTCGCGGTATACTGCCACGCTTCGGAGTCAGGAAGGAGACGAGACATGGGATTTTCGGGTAAGACCCCGCGGAACAGCTACGTCAAGCGGAAGCGTATGTGCGGTTTTCGCAGCCGGATGAAAACCCGGGGCGGGCGCAAGATGATCAATCGCCGACGGCGCAAGGGACGCAAGCTCCCGAACGTTTAGGCGTTGCGCAGCAACCACTTGCGGCGGGACGAGGGCACCTCCTCGGGTGTCCTTTTCTCATGCGCCGCCCGGTCAGAAACCCCCCCGGCCCGGAGAAAAAAGGGATGGATTTCGGCGGTCGAGTCGTATTAAAATGCGAGAGACCTCTCACAAGGCCCATATCGACACGTCCGGGAAGGGGCCGCCATGCCGTCACCGTCACGCCTTGCCGCTGTTGTTTTCGCCGCCCTGGTCATCGCCACATGGGGGCTCCCCGGCTGTGAGCCGGCGGAGCGTACGGAGGGCCACGCGCTGGGATCCGAGGGCCCCGGCCCCGCGGTGCTCTATCGCTTCCTCGGCACCGTGGAGCGCACCTGCTGGGCCGACGCCTACGACGGGAAAGCGGTGACCATCTGGCGGCACGACGGCGGGGCCGTCACCGTGCTTCGCGACGTCGAACCCCTCGAGGGCGATCCGCCGGTGCGGGGCGACGGCCGGATCGCGCTGCTCATCCGCAGCCCGGCTCGCACGTTCCACATGTCGATGGCCGAAGCCGCCGACACCCGCTTCCGGATGACCGTCTATCGGCGGCAGACCCCCGAGGGGCCTCGCCTGTCCCTGCGGGTCGAGCCCGTCGAACCTTGACCCGCCTTGGGAGGCCGGCGCGCCGAGCAGTCGGCGCGGGGACCGCACGGTTGAGCCGGGGCCCCCTCGCGTGCCTCGACGCACGCCGTCCCATTGTCCTGCCCCCCCCCCGCTTCTCAATACGTGTCGCGCACACTGCGGACCCGGAGGTGCCGCCGGAGGGTCGCGGCCCGCGTCGGGCGTTCGGGATGGAAACGCAGCGTCACGGTCCGGCGCGGGAGCATCGTGAAGTAGTTGTCGGTGAACCTTCCTTTCAGGCGTCCCGTGGCCAGCTCGACGAAGAAGGCCGGCGCGTCGGCGGCGAGCCGAAGGGTGAAGGTCTCGCCGGACCGCCGGGCCGTCCACCGGATGCGCGGCTTCGGCAGCTCCGCGCGCTTCAGCGGGGCGAACGTGTGGAGGTTCCGCGAGCGAAGACGGCCCGAGCGGACCTCGACGACGAGGAAGACGTTCTCGGCCCCACCGCCGCGCTCCAGGATGCTTTTGCGCGCCAGCCTCGCCACGGGGCGCGACGCCCCGTCGCGCAGGCGGAACCGCCCCTCGCGTCGCCAGACCCTGCGCCCGGCGAAGGTCCACGCCTCGGCGCGCCACCGGCCGTCCAGGGATTGCGTCGCGTCGCTCGTGGCCCACAGGCGGAGGCCCCGGTCGTCGTCGCTCACGCTGCCCAGCAGCGGTGCGTAGAACCGCCGCGCGATGTAGTGCAGGGCCTTCCAGCGCTCGGCCCAGTCGAGGCTCGACCACGAGGCCACCGGCCAGACGTCGTTGAGCTGCCAGTACAGGGTACCCATGCAGCGCGGCTTGATGCGCCGCCAATGCTCGATGGCTGTCTTCATCGCCAGCCCGTGGTTCACCTGCGAGAGGTAGCAGAAGTCGTCGAACCGCATCGGGAACCGGAACCGGCGGGTGAGGAAGTCGGTAACGATGCGGTTGCCCGCCGCGTTTCGCTGGTGATGCTCCATGGCCGGGCTGGTGATGTTCATGTCCTCGGGGCGGAGCACGGTCCGTAGCGTCTCGGTCGGAGGGAACGACTGGAAGCCGAACTCGCTGGCGAACCGCGGCCGCGTGCCGAGGTAGTGATCGAAGTCGGCCCCGCGGTGCCAGACGGTCCAGTCGTGCATGTCGCCGCGGGACTCGCTGCCGAAGAATTTGCCCTGGCCGTGCTCCATGCCGGACGGGGAGCTGGGCCACCACGGCCGGCCGGGGTCCTCCTCGCGCACCGCCGGCTGCTGCGTCTCGTAGGTCAGCTTGTCGTAGGCCGCCCAGAGCCGGTCCGCGAGGTCGGGATCGCGCTTGGCACGGCCGTCGACGAACGATTCGTTCTCGTTGTTGCCGCACCAGAGCACGATCGACGGGTGGTTGATCATGCGGCGCACCTGGTGGCGGACTTCGGCGTCCACGTTCCGCAGGAATGCCTCGTCGTCCGGGTAGCTCGTGCAGGCGAACATCAGGTCGTGCCAGAGCATGATGCCCTTTTCGTCGCACAGGCGAAGCATGGCGTCGTCGGCGTAGAGCCCGCCTCCCCAGACGCGGAGCATGTTCATGTTGGCCGCGACGGCGCTGTCCAGGAGCCGCTCCAGCCGCTCGGGCGTGGTCCGGTCGGGGAACACGTCGTCGGGAATCCAGTTCGCCCCCTTGCAGTAGACGTCGCGCCCGTTGATGCGGAACTTGAAGCTCGTGCCCTCGTCGTTGCGGTCCTCGGGCTCCTGGACCAACTCGACGGTCCGCAGGCCGAGGCGGCCTTGCCACGAATCGCTCGCCGCGTCCCGGGCGGCCTTTTCGCGTTGCCCGCGGCCTCGGGCCTGCCGGAAGGGGTGCCACGCGACACGGAGGTCGTGCAGAATCTGCTCGCCTTGTCCGGCCGGCCACCAGAGGTCGGGGTTGGACAGCCTGAGGCGGG
>CAZGEE010000396.1:0-2755 GCA_964525035.1 uncultured Anaerolineales bacterium | reverse complement strand
CGAAGCACCCTTACACGATCGCGCTGATGAAGTCGGTCGTCGGGTCGGTGCTGGCGGCGGATCGTCGCCTGCAGGTGATCCGCGGAAGCGTTCCCGGCCCGCTGGAGACCGTGCCGGGATGCCCGTTCCACCCGCGTTGCGACAAGTTTATCGAGGGGGTCTGCGACCGGAAGCGGCCCGAGTTCCGGCAGCTCGACGAGAAAACGTGGGTGGCCTGTCACTTGTACGACGTGTAGGAAACCGAGGTTGAGGCCTATGGTACCGCTGCTGAAAGTTGACCATCTGCGGGTATGGTTCCCGAAGGACACGACCTTTTTCGGCCGCGTCACCTCCTACGTCAAGGCGGTTGATGATGTTTGTTTCCAGCTCTCGGAAGGCGAGACGCTGGGGCTCGTGGGCGAAAGCGGGTCCGGGAAGACCACGGCCGGGTTCGCCGTGCTTCGCGCCCTGAAGCCTCGAGAGGGGACCATCGAGTTTTCCCCGGACGGGAAGAAGGTTTACAATCTCACGGAGATGAAGGCCGGGGAACTCCGCCCGCTGCGACGACACGCGCAGATGATTTTCCAGGACCCCTTCTCCTCGCTGAACCCCCGGCTGACGGTTCAGCAGACCATCAGCGAACCGTTGAAAGTATCGGGGATCGGAACGAAGGCGGAAAGAAAGGAGCGGGTGCGCGAGTTGCTCGTCGAGGCCGGGCTCAAGGCTGAATACCTGAACCGCTATCCCCATGCCTTCTCGGGCGGGCAGCGGCAGCGGATCGTCATCGCCCGCGCGCTGGCGCTTCAGCCGAAGCTCATCGTCTGCGACGAGCCCGTCAGCGCACTCGACGTCTCCGTCCAGGCGCAGATCCTGAACCTCATGATGGACCTGAAGGAGAAGTACGGGCTTGCGTACCTGTTCATCGCGCACGACCTCGAAGTGGTCCGCCACATCGCCGACCGCGTGGCGGTTATGTACGCCGGCCGCCTCGTCGAGGAGGGGACGAAGGAGCAGGTGTTCGACGAGCCTCTTCATCCCTACACTCAGTCCCTGCTGGCTTCCTCTCCGAAGCCGAACCCCGAGTACAAGCGCGAACGTCGGACGCTGCACGGCGAGGTACCCGACCCGTCCAATCTCCCGTCCGGTTGTGTGTTCCACCCGCGGTGCCCGAAGGCCATGGACGTTTGCTCCAAGGTGGTTCCGTCGCAAACGCGGGTGCGCGGCCGCAACGTACGGTGTCTGCTGTACGAGCCCGGGTACGGAAAAGAAGGCGGCGATTCCTGACCCCGGTGTCCGTATGGGCCGGGGCGTCGGGTCCACGGGAGGGTGCCCGGCAGGTCGCGTCCGGGACTTGTCCAGGGATGGGACGCTCTAAGTGTCGGGCGCCGCAGGGCCTACGGCACTCCCCCCGACGGGGTAACCGGGAAAAACACTTGACTCGCGCCGGCTTCCCGACTAACGTGACGAACCATCGATACGGGCTCCGGACCCGGTGGAGTTCGACAGGGGCGCCGGACGTTTCACGCATCAGAACACGCGGAGGACTCTGCATGATCAGGCGGTCGCGGTCAGTTAGCCTGTGCGTCGGGTTCCTGTTGGTCTTCGCCGGCGCGGTGTATGGCCAAGGCACGGACCTCACGTCGCTCCGAAGGCAAAGTAGCTTCACGCCCGCAGACACCGACCGAATCGAAGAGGAAATCGAACAGCTGGTTCAAGCGATGGTCTCGGGCCGAACCAGTGAGGAGGTCAATCGCGCCCGAAACGCCCTGACCGGTCTGGTCGATGCGGAGAAGGTGAGCCAGGCCTTCCGAGAGAAGGCCGCGAGCATTACGGCCGAGAAACTGGCGTCGAAGGTTCACCTCGCCTTGGCCCAGAAGAACCGGCTCGCCGCGGCGATCGTGGCGGCCAGGCTCCAGAATCCCGAATCGGTCCTCCTCCTGCTGAAACTCATCGGCGAGGACGAGCATTACCCGAGTGTCCGATACTGGGCGGCGAAGGGCCTGGCCACGCAGGAACTGCGCGATGCCATTCTGAAAGGGCGCGGCAACGTACCTCCGATCCGCGTCGTCGTGGAGGACCTGGAGAAGGCCCTCGAACGCGAGCCCGATGTCATCTGCACGGGGTCTCTCTTCGAGGTCCTTGGCGTGCTCAAGACCGAGTCGGCGGCGGACGTGCTGGTGAAAGCCGTGGGCGAGAAGGCCAAGCAGTTCGACCTTAGCAGGCGCGAGGCGGTCGACGCGATGGTGACCGGCGTGGAGGGCCTGAAGGCGGCCTACGATCGTGCCGTCCGGGCTCCGGAGGAGGGTAAGCGGCCGATCGTCGCCACGCTGGCGCAGGTCCTCGTGCAGACGCCGCCTCACGGTCACGGTCTGAAGCTCATCCTTCGAATCCACGAAATCCTCGGCGAGCTCACGCAGCAGGAGACGGGCCTCTCCGAAGCCGTCCAGACGCTTCGGGACAGCGACATGGAGGACCCGAAGTTGATCGACACGGTGTGGCTCCAGCAGTTGAACTGGATCGAGACCCTGCTCGCGGCCGAGGAGACGGAAGCAAAGCTCCTTTCGCGCCCGGACATCCTGGCCTGGTCGCCCGAGAAGTCGGCCGACGTTGTGCGAGAGGCGGCCAACGAGGAATAGCCCGGGCGACGTTCCGACACGGGACGGACGCGATCAGGCGGTACGACCACGGCCCGGATTTCGGAGAAGCCTCTCCAGGAACCGGGCCGCCTTGCTGTCGTCCCAGGCGCTCTCACGGGGCCCCGCCGGACCGTTGGGCC
>CAZGEE010000395.1:2513-2761 GCA_964525035.1 uncultured Anaerolineales bacterium | reverse complement strand
GATCCCGGCGGCGTCACGGAGGAGACGGCCCGGTCCGGCGCCATGGCCGAGCTGCTCCGGCTCGCGGACCTCGTCAAGGCCAACGAGCAGGAGACCCGCCTCCTTGCCGGCGAGGCCGTCCGCGACGAGGCCTCGGCCGGGCGCGCCGCCCGCGCCCTCGGGCGCGACTTCGGCGTGCCGTGGACGGTCATCACCGCCGGGGCCCGTGGGGCGTGGTCCTGCCGCGACGGCGAGGCGACCTTTTTCCC
>CAZGEE010000395.1:0-2503 GCA_964525035.1 uncultured Anaerolineales bacterium | reverse complement strand
GAGACCGTGGACACCACCGGGTGCGGCGACCAGTTCATGGCCGTCCTGTGCGCGGCGCTGGTCGAGGACGCGAACGAGGCCGACGAGGCGGTGGCCCGCGCGGCGGTCGCCTCGGGCCTCCAGGCCGCCCGCCCCGGCATCCAGCCCGTCGCGCGCGGCGACCTTGAAGACCACCTCGCCCGCTACCCCGGCCGGTAGAAGGGCCTTTCGCCCCTTCGGGGCTCCCGCGGCGTGGGGGCGCCCCTTGCCGAAGGCCCACTCCCCTGGCCTCCGCCCGACGCAACCTGTTCCGGCAGCCCTGGCCGTCGCAGCTGATCGGCGCGGATGGTTGCGGCTCGCGGTCAGGGTTCCAGGCGGCAGCGGGAGGCCGAGCGCGACGCGGCGCACGCCACGTGCATCAGGAGCTCCCGGGTCATCCGCTCGCGGAGGTCGCGGCACGCGGGGTCGTCCCACCGGTTGTGCCATTCCTGCGGATCGTCGCCCAGGTGATACAGTTCGCCGCCGCAGTCGCCGACGCGGCGCTTCGCCCCGGCCAGCTCGCCCGGCAGGTACAGGATGAGTTTCCACTCGGCGGTCCGCCACAAGAGCGCCGGTGCCCGCTCGGTCTCGGCGTAGCCCGAGCCGTGCATCTCGCAGAAAGCGCCCCGGCGGCAGGGCGGGGCGAACAGGCTCCCGCCGGGCAGCGTCGGCAGCACGTCCACCAGTTCCGCCGGGCGGGAGTCCACCGTGCCGCGCAGCCCTTCCGGCACGCGCGGGCCGGAAAGGATCAGCGGAACGCGCACGCTGCCCTCGTAGAGGCAGTACTTGCTGAAGTGGTGGCGCCGCTCGCCGAGCATCTCGCCGTGATCGGACAGGAAGACCACGAGCGCGTCGTCCAGTTCGCCGTCGGCGCGGAGCCGGTCGAGCACGCGGCCGAACCGGGCGTCGACGAACGAGCAGAGGGCGTAGTAGCGCAGCGTGGTGCGGCGCCGCTCGTCGGGCGAGAGGGCGTCCCAGGCGTCGGCCCGCCGCCGGGAGGTCGGCCGCCGGGTGCTGTTGCAGCGGACGGATCCGGCGAAGGAGTCGGCATCCGGCTCATGGAATTTCCTCCAACTTCAATGGTGACGTGGCGACGAACCGGCATTGCCCGGGACGAACTCGGCTCCAGACCACGGGTTTTGCTCCAAACCCTTGGACAGCCTTGGTCCGAGTGGTCGGGTGGTTAAGTCCCGCTACCCCACAGCGGGCCCGCCGGGCTGAGCCGGTGGGGATTCGGCAGTTCCCCGGGGCGCCGGCGAGGCCGAGGCGACGGCATTCGCCCCGTCGATCGCCGCATTGTAAAAAATAATCATTAAAATGAGATTAACCAGAGCGATGAGGTATCCAAGGAAAGGAATGATCGCGGCGAGCGTCAGGATGCATATGGTCAGGGCGAGCCCTTCAGGAGCCCGCCGGGCCGACAGCCCCCGCTGCTGCACCAGGGCGTTGTAATCCTTCGTCCATCCCCAGAACGCCATGAATTGCCAGTAGAAGTTATAGAACGGGATAAACAGAAAGCCTACGGCCTTGCCGGGCGTGGTTCGGGCCGTGGGGCCCTGAATGGCCGCCCAGATCTTGTAAAT
The DNA here is from genome assembly GCA_964525035.1 of uncultured Anaerolineales bacterium. Classification (GTDB taxonomy): domain Bacteria; phylum Planctomycetota; class Phycisphaerae; order FEN-1346; family JAACEH01; genus CAZGEE01. The sequence continues at coordinate 902 of CAZGEE010000395.1, read as the reverse complement.
CAGGACACAAACGATGACGACAGCGTAGATCATGGGGGGGTAGGCGAGAAGAGCCAACGCCATGCCAGCCTCCTCCGCACCACTAACCGTCAGGCCTATCGAAACGCCGCCGAGAACGATGCACAGAATCCACCCGCCAATGATCGACCCGAGATAAAAGCCTTTCGAAAGCGGTTGCATAATAATCCTCCTCCACCCGGAGCCGGTGCAAAGAATCGTGTTCCAGCCACCCTCCCACAGGGCGGCCGACTCGGACCGCGTCCCACGCGGTGACGCGGAAGGATCGTTTTGTACCCTGGCAGCGGTCTCGTACCCGCGCTCCGTTGACCGGACTCGGCCGTCTGTAGCCCGACGCACGCTGACGTGAAAGCACGCCGCTCATTCTATCCCGGCGGGCACGGGTGTCAAGTGGAATCCGAGGGGGCCCCGCCGCCTTCCCCCTCGGCCTGGTCTGCAGGCCCGGCGTTGACAGCACGACCGCGGGCGGTATGGTAGAGGGTTCACGCTCGCGGAGCGACCGTACGAGGCAAACGAGGGGGAAGGAACGCCTATGCGACTGGTGACCATCGCCTCCGACGGACAGCGGGCCCGCCGCGCCGGGCTGCAGACCGACCGCGGCATCGTGGACGTCCCGGCGGCGTGGCCCGCCGGGCCGGCGACCGTGCTGGAGATCCTCGCCCGGGGCAAGCTCCGCGACCTGCGCCGGCTGGCGATCGCGACGGTCCCGGCCGAGGCCGAGCTCCCCGCCGACACGCCGCTGGCGGCGCCGGTGGACCGGCCCGGGAAGATCCTGGCCCTGGGCCTGAACTCGCGCGGCCACTGCGCCGAGAACGACAAGCCCGTGCCGGAGATTCCGATCGTCTTCTCGAAGGCGACCACCGCGCTCGCCGGGCCCGGGGCCG
>CAZGEE010000394.1:0-2770 GCA_964525035.1 uncultured Anaerolineales bacterium | reverse complement strand
TCGGCGACGCGCGGAGCCTGGCCATTCACCCGGCCTCGACGACGCACCAGCAGCTCAGCGAGGAGGAGCTGCGCGCGGCCGGGGTCACGCCGAGCTTCGTCCGCCTGAGCGTGGGGCTGGAGAACATCGAGGATCTGCTGGGCGACCTGGAGCAGGCGCTGGAGAGCGTGTAGCTCGGGCAAGGCCCTGCGGCCCGGCGCAACCGCCGAGAGTACCAAGGAGAGCGGCCGATCATGTCGATCGACGAACCCGTCGAAACGAAGGGCAAGAGCTACGGGCTCGTGGAGACCCGGCAGTTCACCTTTGCCGAGCCGCCGGACGAGATGCCGCTGGAGTGCGGGATGAGGCTCGGTCCGATCACGTTGGCCTACGAGACCTACGGGCAGCTCAACCGCGAGCGCGACAACACCGTGCTGGTGGTGCACGCCCTGAGCGGCGACGCCCACGTGGCGGGGTATCACGCGCCGGAGGACCGCAAGCCCGGGTGGTGGGACCTGATGGTGGGCCCCGAGAAGCCGATCGACACGAACCGCTACTTTGTGGTCTGCTCGAACATCCTCGGCGGCTGCCAGGGCTCGACCGGGCCGAGCAGCACGAACCCGGCCACGGGCAAACCCTACGCCACGGACTTCCCCCTGGTAACCATCGGCGACATGGTCCGTGCCGAGGCGGCGCTGATGGATCACCTGGGCGTCGAGCGGCTGCTGACGGTCATCGGAGGCAGCATGGGCGGGATGCAGGCGCTGGAATGGGCCCTGGCCTATCCGGACCGCGTGGCCAGTTGCATCCCGGTGGCGGCGACGGCCCGGCTGGGCAGCCAGGGCATCGCGTTCGACGAGGTCGGCCGACAGGCCATCATGCGCGATCCGAACTGGAAGGGTGGACACTATTACGGCGGCGAGGCGCCCGCGGCCGGGCTCAGCGTCGCCCGGATGATCGGCCACATCACGTACCTGTCCGAGGCGTCGATGCGGGAGAAGTTCGGCCGCAGACTCCAGGACCGCGAGGCCTACGGCTACGACTTCAACACGGAGTTCGAGGTCGAAAGCTACCTCCGCTACCAGGGCGAGGCGTTCATCCGACGGTTCGACGCCAACAGCTACCTCTACATCAGCAAGGCGATGGACTACTTCGACCCGGCCACGAAATACGGCGAAGGGTCGCTGGTGAAGGCCTTCGAGCGGATCGCGCCGCGGACGCGGTTCCTGGTAGTCAGCTTCTCCAGCGACTGGCTTTTCCCGACCTCGCAGTCGAAGCAGATCGTCAAGGCGCTGAAGGCCAACGGCGTGCCGACCTCGTTCGTGGAGATCCCGTCGGACTACGGGCACGACGCTTTCCTGTTGCCCAACGACGCCTTCGAGGGGGCGGTGCACGGCTTCCTGGCGTCGGTGCACCGCCGCGTGCGGAAGGGGGCCGGATCATGACCAAAGGCACCCCGCGGCGGCGCGTCGACTACGAGCTGATCGAGCAACTCATTCCCGACGGGAGCCGGGTGCTCGACCTGGGCTGCGGCGACGGCCAGTTGCTCGAGGAACTGGTGGAGAAAAAGGGGGTCACCGGCCGAGGCGTCGAGATCGACGAGCAGCGCGTGCTCGAGTGCGTCCGGCGCGGCCTGGCCGTCTTCCACGGCGACCTGCTCGAGGGCATGAGCTTCTACGCCGATGGGTCGTTCGACACGGTGATCCTCTCGCAGACGTTGCAGCAGACGCTGGACCCGCGCACGGTGCTGCGGGAGATGCTTCGGGTGGGCCGGCGAGGCATTATCAGTTTTCCGAACTTCGGGCACTGGTCGATCCGGCTGCAATTGGCCGCGCTCGGACGGATGCCGCGCTCCCGTCACCTGCCGCACCGGTGGTACGACACGCCGAACATCCACCTTGTGACGGTGAAGGACTTTCGGGAATTCGCCGCGAAGGAGCGGGTCCGCATCCTGACGGAGATCTTCCTCTCGGCCGGGGGAACGCGAATGAGCGCCTGCTGCGAGAACCTGCGCGCGGCCACGGCCATTTTCCAGGTCGAGTCCATGTAAGCTCGTCCCACGCAAAGCTTGCCCTTCCGCGCCCCGGCCTCCCCGCCGGGCACCGGCGCCTTGCCGGACGGCCGAGGAGTCCGTACAATCGCGGCCACGTCGCGGCGCAACGGCGTGGGGGAACGGAGCATGGGCAAGAGGATTCTCGTCAGCCCGTTGAGTTGGGGGCTGGGCCACGCGACGCGCGACCTCCCGCTCATCCAGCGGTTCCTCGCCGACGGACACGAGGTGCTCATCGCCTCGAGCGGCCGGCCGCTGGAGCTCCTGCGTCGGGAAGTCCCCGAGTGCCGGTTCGTCGAGCTCGAGGACTATCCTCCACCGTACACGCGGTCGCGGCTGTTCATCCTGAAATTCGGGTGGTACATTCCGCGGATGCTTCGCGCGATCCACCGCGAGACCGCGGAGGCCCGCGAGCTGATCGAGCGCGAGCGGTGCGACCTGGTCGTCTCGGACAACCGGTTCGGCGTGTGCCATCCCGACGTGCCGAGCTTCTTCATCAGCCACCAGCTCCGGTTCTCGGCCCCGTGGTTCCTTTTCCCTCTCGAACTGGCGAGCGAGGAGTTCAATCGCCTCTACCACCGGCGGTTCGCGCGGGTGATCGTTCCGGACGTGGCGGACCCGGTGCGGAACCTCAGCGGGAAACTCGCGCACCGGCTGATCGGTCCCGTGAAGCCGCGCTACTACTACGCGGGCATCCTGTCGAGCACCCGGCGGATGGACCTCCCGCAGGACATCGACCTG
>CAZGEE010000393.1:0-2770 GCA_964525035.1 uncultured Anaerolineales bacterium | reverse complement strand
GGGGAGTTCGTCGGGGGGCCGCCGGGCTGCTCATTTTCCTGGTTCGGCTCTATCGGGCGGCGCTCTCGCCGCTTCTGGGCGGGCAGTGCCGTTTCCGGCCGACCTGCAGCGAGTATTTCATCCAGGCCGTTCGAAAGTACGGGCCCTGGCGGGGCGCGGCCAAAGGCGTGTGGCGGATCCTTCGGTGTAATCCCTTCGGCGGATCGGGCTACGATCCGCCTTAAGCTCCGAAGCCGGGGCAGGGGACGCCGGTTCAGGCGAGTTTTCGCTTCAGGGCCTGCTCCACGCAGGGCGGGACCATCGCCGAGACGTCTCCGCCGAGCCGGGCCACCTCCTTCACCAGGCTCGACGAGACGTAGCTGGACTGTTCCCCCGCGATGACGAGCACGGTCTCGACGCCGCCGACCGTGCGGTTGGTCAGTGCGAGATGCTCTTCGTAATCCGCGTCGGCCGGGCTGCGGATGCCGCGGAGGATGGCTCGGGCGCCGTGGCTTCGGACGAAGTCGACCGTCAGGCCGTCGAACCCCGTTACGGTGACTCCCTCGAGGTCCCGGGTGGCCTCGCGCAGCAGGTCCCGACGCTCTTGCGCGTCGAAGATGCAGACCTTCTCCGGGTTTTCCGCCACGGCGGCGATCACGCGGTCGAAAACCGTGAGGCCGCGTCGAATGATGTCCAGATGGCCCAGGGTGGGCGGATCGAACGTTCCGGGATAGACCACGAGGGAGGGCTGATCGGGCATGGCGATTACCTCTCGTTGTCGGCTTTCGGATGGTTTTCGAGGTCGCGGTAGGCCGATGGAAGCGAAACCTGGAAGACCTCGTGGCAATCGATGCAGGTGGTCTTCAGCTCCTCGAACCGCTGGTCGACCTCGTGAACGGTCTTGAGCCGCGCGGCCATGGCCAGCTCGCGGGCCGTCTCGTTGAAGCGGGCCTGCTGCGCCACGTACCGATCGGGCACTGCCGGGTCCCGGTGAGCACCGAGGTAGGACCCCAGGGCGGCGATGGCATCGGCCCCGGCGGCCGCCTCCGAAAGGTTCCCGCGCGTGACGTCGGCCTCGAGGACGCGATAGTAGCCTCCCACCTTGTCCATGACGAGCAGCATTCGCTCACGGGTCTCGGGGAGGATGCGATCCAGCGCCCGCCGTTCGACCGATTTGGACTCGCAACCCAGCAGAGCGGCGCCGATGACGACGACCGCCAGTGCCACCAGTCCTGCCGCGAAGCCATGTTGCATCCATCGTCCTCCCGCGGTGCCGACCTACTCCGTCTCAGGCTCCGAGTCCGTTCGTTCCGTTTCGGGTTCGCCGCGATTCGCCTCGACCCCGGGTCCGGCTTCGGCTTGCTCCTTCGCGGCGGGTTGGTTCCCGACACCGGTGTCGTCTGCGGTTTTGCCAGGTGGCGCCGGGGCGGCACCTGTCGGTTTCTTTTCGCTGCCCTTTGAAGCGGGCTTCTTCTCCATCGGCTCGACGACCAGCTCGGATTTCATCCCGCTCGGCGGTTTCAGGTTCGGGTTGGCCTGCCAGGCCTGCGACGGGGAGAGTGGCTCGGCATAGTAGAACAGGGCGCTGGTGTCGGCGCGGCCCAGGACGGCCACGCTGCCCGAGAGGTCGGTGACAAACAGGTGGGTGTCGGATTCTTCGTCGTGCACGGTTTTCCCGCCGGCGTAAATCCAGGGGCTCTTCGGCAGCAGGCGATCCTCCCGGCGGTTCCAGAAGAGTTCCTCCAAGGGAACCTTGCGCTCCACGAGCTCGTTGCCGATTCGGGCGTTCCACGTTACGAAGAGGCGCACTTTCTCGCCTTCCGGCGGAAGTGGTTTCTCCTCTCCACGAGCGGTTTTCGGAACGCGGCCGGGCTCGACGCCCAGCTTGCGCATGGCGCGGACCACCCGGCTCGGCCGGGCGTCGACAACCAGGGGGGAGAGAAAGGCCTTGCCCGTCTCGCTGCAGGCGCCGAATTCGAGGATTCCCGGCGTGCCGGTAAAATGCGCGCGGATGACCACACGACCTTTCTTCTCGTCCACCTGTACGGGATCGGGCCGGTCGGCTTTCGTCTCGCGCGCGGCCGGCGATGAGCTGTCTTCTTCCGGGCTCTTCGGCTGGTCGTCAGCATCGCCTTGCCGGCGCGACTGTCCGGTGTCGGGATGGAGAATCACCGGGTCGAGCGATTCGGCGCTCGCCGTGGAAAGGGCGGCCAGAAGAATCCAGGCCGCCGGAAACGGTGCGAGGCCTTTCGTCACGGTTCGATTCCCTTCGTCGGCTTGTGACACCGCGCATTGTATTTCGAGGGGGCGCAAGTGTCAACGTGGCGGCGGTCGAACGGGGGCACCTACGCCTCCGGCCTGCCTCGGTCGGGGACCGTTGCTGAAAAAAAAGGGTGCCCTTGCGGTTTGACAGGCGAGGTCCCGTGTGCTATGGTTATGGGCGTTGCAGGTGTCCCGGCCGCGAGGTCGGGATGAAAAGGGAAGCCGGTGAGAGTCCGGCACGGTCGCGCCGCTGTGATCGGCCGCCGCCCCGCGGGGAAGCCACTGCCACTTGGCGGGAAGGCGCGGGGCATCGAGGCCGAAAGTCAGAAGACCTGCCTGCGACGGACGGTGCGATTGTCTTCGCGAGACGAGACGGCGTGCCGAAGGGGTTTGGTGTCGATGTGACCCTCGGGCCTTTTCGCCCGGACCAGGCCGGCTTCGAGCTTTTTCCCGTCCTCGCTCAGCGGAGGCGGGATTTTTCTTTTCCGGTCGGCTGGAGGGCCGCCCGGTTTCCCGCCTGCCGCTACCG
>CAZGEE010000392.1:0-2774 GCA_964525035.1 uncultured Anaerolineales bacterium | reverse complement strand
AGCGGTTCGTCGCTCAACGCGAGCGGGAGGAAATCGCGCGGGCGGCCCGGCGAAAGGAGCCGACCTCGTGACGCGACCCGGCCCGACGTACCGTCTGCTTTCCACACCGTTCGGAACGATGGTCCTCGTCGCCCGCGGCAAGCGCCTTGTGAGCACCTTCCTACCGGACCGCTCGAGCCGTCGCCTCTTGAAGGAGTTGGCGCTGCGGTGGCCCGGCGCGGTCGAACGACCGAGGCTTCTCCCAGCCCTGGCTCGGCAGGTGAACGATTACTTCGCCGGGCGGTCGGCACGCTTCCGCGTGGTTCTGGACCTTTCGGATCGGACGGAATTTCAGCAAGGTGTGCTCACCGCTTGCCGACGCGTCCGACCGGGGACTACGGTAACGTACGGCGAACTCGCGCGCCGCGCAGGGCATCCGCGCAGCGCGCGGGCCGTCGGCCGGGCGATGGCCACGAACCCGATCCCGCTCATCATCCCCTGCCACAGGGTGGTCGGCGTGGACGGTCGGCTGGGCGGGTTCAGCGCTTCGGGCGGGACGGAACTGAAGGCCCGGTTGCAGGAGCACGAACGACGGTACTTTGCACGGAGGGTGTTTCATGGCTGAGCGAGAACCGGCCACTCGGGCGACTGCGAAGTCTCGCGCGGAGGAGGCGCACCGCGAAGAAAAGATCCGAATGGGCATCAGCTCCTGCCTGCTCGGCGAGCAGGTCCGTTACGACGGCGGTCACAAGCGGGACGCCTTCCTCGTGGACACCCTCGGGGCCTACGTCGAGTGGGTCCCCGTGTGCCCGGAGGTCGAGTGCGGCCTGCCGGTGCCGCGCGAGGCGATGCGCCTCGAGGGGGACCCCGAAGCGCCGCGGCTGGTCACCAGCCGCACCCGCCGCGACCTGACCCGGCAGATGCAGACGTGGGCGCGCCGGCGGGTCGGCGAGCTGGCCTCGGAGGGCCTCTGCGGCTTCGTCTTCAAGAGCAAATCCCCGAGCAGCGGCATGGAACGCATCAAGGTCTACGACCCTTCGGGCAACGCCCGAAAGGTCGGCGTGGGCATGTTCGCCCGCGAATTCATGAACCGGTTCCCCCTCCTGCCGCGGGAGGAAGAAGGACGCCTCCACGACCCGGGCTTGCGGGAGAACTTCATCGAGCGGATATTCACTCTCAAGCGATACCGCGACATGCTCGAGGGGGGCCGTTCGCGCGGCCGACTGGTCGCGTTCCACACGGATCACAAGGTCCTGCTGATGAGTCACAGCCCGGAACTGGCCCGCGAGCTCGGAGGGCTGGTCGCGCGGGCAAAGCAACTGGACCCGTCGGCGCTGTTCGACCGCTACGAGGCCGGGATGCTCAAGGCACTCAGGCTGCAGGCCACCGTGAAGAAGAATTCCAATGCGCTGCAGCACATGATGGGGCACCTGAAGCGGTTGCTTCCCGCGCCGGAGAAACAGGAATTGCTCGGGATTATCGGCGGGTACCGCAAGAACCTATTGCCGCTCATTGTGCCGATCACGATGCTGAATCACTACGCCGACAAGTACGAGGTGGGATACCTCCAGCGCCAGACCTACCTGCACCCGCACCCGTTGGAGCTGAAGCTGCGAAACCACGCCTGAGCCGCGGAATCGGCCTACGTCTTTGAGCGTTCGCGGTACTGCTCCGCGGTCATGGCGTACCGGCTTTCGACGCTATCCCGAAAACACGGGCCGGCGTTGTAGGTGCAGAACGAGCAGAGGCGCCCGTCCGGCGCAGCGTAGTGGATGACACACCGGCGAGCCCGGGCGGTTTCGTAGTTGTAGGCGTCCATGAAGTGCATCCCGGCGACCATCAGCGTCCGGAAGGTCCGGCGCCCGGCGCTCCCGCGGCCCACGTTCTTGTCGATCATCCCGTTCAGCGTGTGCAGGAAATCGCGGAACGCCAGCCCCGCGGGCGCCCGATCACCGCGCCAGTGTTTGTGAAGCTTCAGGAAGCTTCCCGCCTTGGCCAGAAGGGTGCTGCCGCCCCGCTCCGCCTTCCGGCTGATCCGGTCCATGTCGGCCAGGAAGTTGGGCAGGTCGATGAACTTCGGCAACGGTACCGCCCGGCCGTCGCTGCCGACGAACAGGTACGTTCCAAGCGAACAGTGGGGGTGGCACGTCATGTTGATCGTCGGCTCGTCCCGAAGCGCGTTGACCAGGCGCGTGAACGGCTGGACGCACGAGAGGGGGAAGTAATCCCGGTGGGCGTCCGACAGGCAGGTCTGGTCGCTCACGTCGTGGGCCAGGTCGGAAAGCGTGTAGCGGCGTCGGAGGCGTTCGGCTCTGTCGATCCGGCCGCAAAACGACACGGGCTGGAACGAAATGCCGGCGATCGTCTCGACATTCGCCAGCGCATACTCGACAATCGGCCCGACCTGATTGTTGTTGATCCCCTGAAGGAGCGTGGGCACCAGGACGATCTTCATCTGGGTCTTGCTCACGTTCTCGATCACGCGCTGCTTGACGTCCCACAGCTTGCGACCCCGCGTGTGCACGTATGCCTCGTCCCCCACTCCATCGAACTGGAGGTACAGGTCGTGCAGACCCGCCTCCTCGCACCGCTTCGCGAAGTCCGGGTCCTCGGCGAACCGCAGCCCGTTCGTGGCGATCTGAATATGCGAGAACCCCATGTCCCGGGCCGCGCGGAGACAGTCCAGAAACCGCGGATACAACGTCGGCTCGCCGCCCGAGAACTGGATCACCCGGCCCGCCACCGGACGCGTCTCCCGGAACGTGCGCAGCATCCCACGCACCTGGTCGAAAGTC
>CAZGEE010000391.1:0-2774 GCA_964525035.1 uncultured Anaerolineales bacterium | reverse complement strand
CGGCGTGTAGTCCGGGTTCGGCTCGGGAATCTTCGCGTCGGTCTTCTCCAGCCAGTCGTGAAGCATCGACCGGAGCCGGTCCACGGTCTCCGGCTTCTCGGCCGCGAGGTCGCGCGTCTCGCTCACGTCCTCGCGCAGGTTATAGAGCTCCACCCGGCGGTCCTCGAAGAACTCGATCAGCTTATAATCGCCCGAACGGACCGAGCACCCCGGCGTTCCGCCCTGGTTGGCGTAGTGCGGATAGTGCCAGAAGACGGCCTCCCGGTCCAGCCGGTCGGCCCCGCGCAGCAGCGGCACCAGGCTGACGCCGTCGGCGTGCTGCTCCGGCCGCGCGTCCAGCCCCGCCGCCTCGAGAAAGGTCGGGTAGAAGTCGGGGCTCGTCACCGGCGCGTCGCACAGCCGGTCGGGCTCGGTCACGCCGGGCCAGCGGACGATGAGCGGCTCACGCGTGCCCCCTTCGTACATCCACCCCTTCCCTTCCGCGAGCGGCGCGTTGCAGGTGGGGCTCCCCTCGGCCGTGGCCAGTCCGCCGTTGTCCGACGTGAACACGACGATCGTGTTCTCCGCCAGCCCCTCGTCATCGAGCGCCCGCAGCAGCCGCCCCACGTTCTCGTCCAGGCTCTGCACCATCGCGGCGTAGCCCGGGTGGCTCTGGAACCGGCGGCGCATGATCCGCTTGTCCCTCTTGTGCTCGCAGGGGAACGGCTCGCCGGGCTCCAGCGGGTCCTTCCTGTCCAGGCCGAGCGACGCGGCCTTGCGCTCGTACTTGCTCACGAACCCGGGCTTGCCCTGGATGGGGACGTGCACGGTGTAGTAGCAGAGGTTGAGATAGAAAGGCCGACCCTCGCGGTCGCGGATCAGCCGGATCGCCTCGTCGGTCAGCCGGTCCGTCAGGTACTCCCCCTCGGGCCCGTCCTCGAGCATGGGATTGTCGTACGGGCTGAAATATCGCTTCGGCATCCCGGCGGACCACCCGCCGACGTTGGCGTCGAAGCCGTGGTGCTGCGGCCAGAACGGCTCGTCGCCGAGGTGCCACTTCCCCACGTGCCACGTCTGGTAGCCGCCCTCGCGCAAGGCCGAGGCCGGCGACGTCTCCTCCAGCGGAAGGTGATGCAGGTACGGCGCGCAGAGCAGCCGGCCCCGGGCCTCGCCGCCGATGAAATTGGTCACCTGCACCGTGGCGGGGTACTTGCCGGTCATGATGCTCGCGCGCGTCGGCGAGCACACCGGGCTCGCGGCGTAGGCATCCGTGAACCGGAGCCCCTCGCCGGCCAGCCGGTCCAGGTTCGGCGTCTCGTAAAAGGAACTCCCCGTGCACCCCAGGTCCGTCCAACCCAGATCGTCCACGAGGATAAACACGATGTTCGGTTGCTGCGGCATCGAGATATCCCTGCTTTCCCGTAAATCGCCCGGACCCGTCTCGCCACGGCGGGTCGCCGACACTCACCCGCCCGAAGGGGGAACAGGAACTCCGTTCCCTCCGCGCAACCCATCGTAGCGTCGGTCCCATGCGAACGCAACGCGCATTCGCCGCATGCGGCAGTGGCGCCTGCGCCGGCGCGGCCTGAACCGTTAAGCCGCTCGTCGGTCTGCGACAGCCACCTTCCTTCGAGACGCCCACCGTGGTACGATTTGGTTTTCGGACGAGCGGTGTCAGCACAACGGACTTTCATGGAGGACGGGAAGTATGATGACGCGCAGCCTGGGACGGAGCGGGATCGAGGTCAGTGCCATCGGCATGGGATGCTGGGCCATCGGCGGCCCGGCCTGGCGCGGCGACCGGCCGATCGGCTGGTCGAAGGTGGACGACGACGAGTCGGCCCGCGCCATCCGGGAGGCCCTCGACCGCGGGGTGACGCTGTTCGACACCGCCGACGTCTACGGCTGCGGCCACAGCGAGCGTGTCCTCGGCAAGGCGCTCAAGGACCGGCGTGACGACGTGGTGATCGCCACGAAGTTCGGCAACACCTTCGACGAGCAGACCAAGCGCGCCGGCGATCCCGACACGAGCCCGGAGTACGTGCGGACCGCCTGTGAGGCCAGCCTCCGCCGGCTGGGAACCGACCGGATCGACCTCTACCAGTTTCACGTGGGCAATTGCGAGCTCGGCCCGGCCGCGCCCGTGCGCGACGCACTCGAAGAACTGGTCTCCGAAGGCAGGATTCGCGCCTACGGGTGGAGCACCGACGACCCGGAGCGGGCGCGGCTATTCGCCGAGGGGCCGCATTGCACCGCCGTGCAGCAGGCACTGAACCTCTTTCGGGGCAACGACGATACGCTCGCGGTCTGCGAGCAGCTCAACCTGGCAAGTGTGAACCGGAGCCCGCTGGCCATGGGCCTGCTCACCGGGAAGTTCACCTCCGAGTCCAAGCTGCCCGAGGACGACGTCCGGCACGGCTGGGACTTCAGCACGGGGGACCAAGCCGAGCAACTCGAGAAGCTGGAGAAGGTCCGCGGGCTGCTGACCCGCGACGGCCGGACGCTGGCCCAGGGCGCCCTGGGATGGATCTGGGCGCGGAGCGATCAGACCATCCCCATCCCCGGCTTCAAGACGGTCGAGCAGGTGATCGAGAACGTCGGGGCGATGGACTACGGCCCCCTGAGCGATGAGACGATGGCCGAAATCGCCGAGACCCTGGGCGGGTGAGCCATGCCCGATGAAACCGCCGGCATGCGGACGGTGGAAGGTGTGCGCTCGGACGCTCGGCCGGCGACCCGTGGGGTTGCGACACGCCACTCGACACCTTCCCAACCGGTAATCCGGGCCGACGGCG
>CAZGEE010000390.1:0-2775 GCA_964525035.1 uncultured Anaerolineales bacterium | reverse complement strand
GGAGCGAGCCCGTCCGAGCATCAGATCGCACAGCTCCCGCGCATCGCGCTTCAGGACCGCCCGCCCCAACAGGTGCGTGTCGCCGCGCAGGCCGAACCGCTGCGGCCCGAACCGATTGGGCAGCCCCCGGGCCGTGAGCCTGTCGACGATAGCCCGCGCTCTGTGTTCAGCATCACGGGCCACCCCTCGCACGAGGATACGGAAGGCGTTGCCCCGCAGGTGGCCGATGCGGAGCTTGTTCCGGTGGCGTGAGACGTCCAGCACGCGCCAGCCTTCCCCGGCAAGGTCGCGAGCCTGTTGCTCGGGAACGTGCTCGATGCTGACCCACTGGCGAGTCACCGCGCGGGCGTCCTTGAGCCCGGCCGTGCCGAACTCGCGCCGGTCGCGTCCCAAAGCGCGGGCCAGACGGTGCACGAGTTCCATCGTGGGAATCCCGCGCTTCTCGATCCAAAGGTAGGTGTGGGTCCCCTGCCCTTCGGGCTCGTAAGCCGGGAGCTCGGCGACCTCGAAGTCCTCGAGCTCGGTCCGGAGGGTTCCCCCGGTGCCGGGCAGATCGTCCGTCAGCCGGGGCATCGGCGGAAATGGGGTCGGCGCGTCACTCATCACGGCCCTTCGCATGAGGCCCGACAACCGAGAGGGCGACGTCCGGCCCGCCGCGGTTGGAAGACGTCCCTCAGGCCGGCCCCCGGCCAACGTCCGCGGGCGCGGCCGCCTCGCGCCGGTTCCGCCTCCGGGCCCGCCGGATCCGGAGAATACAGTATCCGAGCCCGCCGTACAGGAAGAGACACCCGAACCCTGCCATGACGATCTCCGGGTGTTTCGGGTAGAAATAGACGCCGGCGATGATGATCGCCAGCCAGAGGAGCACCTTGATCATCGAGAACGTCGTCGCAGGTTGATCGGTGCGCTTCAGCGCCATGAGCACGGTGGCCAGGACCAGTGTTCCGATGAGCGGAAGCCAGCCCAGGAACAGGACCACGGGCTCCATGTAGTCGTCCCGCTCCATGGTGAGTTGCTCGTAGATGTTGGAAACGAGCACGGCGCCCAGGACCACAGGCGCCACGTACATGATCAGAGCGTCCCACCACCGGCCGATCCGGATCTCGGAGACGCGGTTGATGTGGTTGCGCATCTTCCGCGCCCCGTAGAACCAGCCCACGACGATGCACAGACTGAGCGCCCCGGTGACCATGCCGAACTCGATGAATTTGTTCGTCACGTCGAGGTACGTGCTGCCGTTCTGCGTGCAGAAGACCAGCCCGCCGAGGAACCCGGCCAGGCACACGATCCCCAGGGCCAAGTACCGACTCAGGTTGAACTTCTCCATCAGCGACGCCGTGATCGCCTCCACGATGCTGAACGCCGAGTCGATGCCGAGCGTGAGCAGCGTGACGAAGAACAGGACGCTGAAGACGTGCGCCCCCGGCAACCGGGCCAGGGCCGTCGGGTACGCGATGAAAGCCAGTCCTCCGCCCGCTTGCTCCAGTGCATCCTCGTTGCCCGGGATCGTCGCGAGGAACCCCAGGACACTGAAGACCGCAAACCCGGTGAAGAAACTGAACCCGCAGTTGATCAGTCCGGTGAGGAAGGCGTTGTTCGTGATGTCGGTCTCGCGGTCGAGGTAGCTCGCGTAGGCCACCATCACGCCGAACCCCAGCGAGAGGGTGAAGAAGATCTGTCCGTAGGCCGCCAGCCAGACGCTCGGCTCCTTCAGAAGCTCGAAGTCCGGCTGGAGGTATGCCTGGAGCCCCTCGAGGGCATTGGGCAACGTAATCCCGCGGACAAAAAGGACCACCACGAGCACGATAGGCAGTGGCACCGTCAGCAGGACGACCTTCCCCACCTGCTTGATGCCCTTGAAGATGAGCAGGAAGATGATGCCCCAGCAAATGGCCAGGCAGCCGACCAGGGGCCACACGATGCCGCCGGGACGGCCTTCGAGCCCTTCGGCGGCCCAGAGCACTTTGCGATTGAAGAACCCGGAGGCGTCCGTCTGCCAGGCCTCAAGGGCGGATGGCCAGAAGGAGTAGACCACGTATTCGAGGCACCAGGCCATCACGACGGTGTAGAACGAGACGATGATGAAGCCCATGAGGACAGCCCACCAGCCGACCCAACTGAAGGTCGGCCGGATGCGCTCGATGGCCGCCGGCGCCGCGTGCTGCATCCGGTGGCCGAGCGAGAACTCGAGGATCAGCAACGGGATGCCGACCGACGCCAGGGCGAGGAAGTAGGGCAGCAGAAACGCCCCGCCGCCGTTGGCCGCGCAGGTAGCCGGGAACCGCCACAGGTTCCCCAGGCCGACGGCCGAGCCCACGGCCGCCATGACGAAGCTCAACCGGGTGCTCCAGTGCTCGCGTGGCTGCATAGGGTTCCTTTCCGGTTCGGCTCCGGACGTGCCATCTCCCGGCTGATGTCCGCAGATCATGCCACGGGCCCGTCGGCTCGTCAAGCGCCTGTTCTTCTGGCACCGATGTTCGAAGGGCTCGGCCCTCGGCCGACCGAATTAGCCCTTGCCGGCCTCGGCGATCGTGGTAGAGTCGCGGCGACGGCCCACGGCGGTCGTGGGCTTCGGACAAACGCCTGTTCACTTCGCGACGGGACCGCCCATGATGGAGGCGCTGCTGCGAGCCTACAGCCGGGTCGCTCCCACCGGGAGGGGATCGTACCGGCTCGTGCGCCGCGCCCGGCGGCACATTCCCCGCGAGCGATGGCACCGCGTGTTCGACACGCCGGACGGCCTCCGCCTCGATCTCGACCTCTCGGTCTACCCGG
>CAZGEE010000389.1:0-2776 GCA_964525035.1 uncultured Anaerolineales bacterium | reverse complement strand
GCCTGACCGGCAAGCCCGGCGGCTATGCGCTCCGCGTGGAACGCACCTGGATCGCCGGCCGCGAGGTCTACCGGAGGTAAGAACCCCCGCCGGCGCCGCGCAGCCACTGCACCCTTCGTCAAACCTCTCTCACCGCGCGGCCTGGAAATGTTTCCAGTGGAACTCGGCGATCTCGGCGCTGGTGTCGCGCCAGTAGGGCCAGTTGTGTCCGCCCGGCGCCTCGACGTAGGTGAAGTCGATCATCCGCTCGGCCCGGAGCTCGGCCACGCGGCGGCGACGGGCTTTCTTGTCCTCGATGGCGCCCAACTCCTCGGAAGCGTCCTCCAGGACGCCCCGGTTCTGCGCGGCCAGGAAATCGACGAACTTCCGGTTCCGCTGCTGGAGATGATCCTCGGTGCCGCAGGTCAGAAGGATCGGCGGTAGTTTTCGGCCCTCGTCGATGCAGGACTCGATGCGGCCCGGCACGGAGGCCCGGCCGTAGGCCTCCGCGCTGTCCTCGGGCGAACCGAGGAGCTCCGTGCCGCTCAGGTGCTCGCCCTTGCGCACGGGGTGGAACAGGTACGGAGCGCTGGAGAGTCCGCTCACGCTGACGAACGCTTCCGGGCGCGTGAGCATGTAGTGCAGGGCTCCGTAGCCGCCCATGGAGAATCCGGTGACGGCCCGCTGTCCGCCGGTCCGGTAGTGCTCGGCCACGTAGGGCAGCAATTCGTCGAAAAAGAAGGTCGTGAAGAGCGACTTCGGCCGGGCGGTCGCGTCCACGTAACAGGAATCGCGGTCCGCGTCGAAGCAGACCAGGATCATCGGATGCTCGACCATGAACCGCCGCAGCGGTGACATTTCCGCGAAGGTCGCGTACGGCGCGCCCATGCCGTGCAGGCCGTAGAGGACGGGGTACCGGGCATCGGCATTTTCGGCGTAGTCCGGCGGCAGGGTGACGGCGACCTTGACGTCGCGATCCATCGACGGTGAGTGGATCGTGAACTTCTCGACCGTGCAGCCTTCCGGCTTCGTCTCCAGGGTCTTCTCGGGGAACTCGGCCCCGGAGATGACCTTCCTCGCCGCCTCTTCCGAGCCACACCCCGGCAGCGCAAGCAACGGCGCGGCCGCCAACGCTCCCACCGCCAACGTCACCAGCAACAGGTTCCCCACCGCATTCTCCTTCCCTGTCCTCGGCGGCAAGCGACCGTCATCCGGATCGCGCCGCCTCTTGTTGTCGTTTTACAGGAACGGCAGGCTCACGCCGGCCGGTCACACACCCGCCTCGCCGACGACGGAGAAGAAATTCCGGAAGAACGCCTCGGGATCGACCTCGCGGGCCACGCGGTCGGCCCCGGCCTCGTCCGACGGGTGCGGGATCGTCCGGCCCGGGTGATCGCCGTCGGTCGTCACCTCGATCCGCGCGGTCTGGTAAGTGCACAACTCGGGCTCGAAGAGGCACGCAGCCGCCAGCGGATCGTGGAAGGTGATCCGGTCGCGCCGCCGGAACCAGACCTCCGCGAATCGCAGCACGGTCTCGAGCAGCGGACCGCGGAACCGCCGGCGGACCTCCCCGGCCGGGAGGAAACATTTCAGCGTCACGTCCAGGCCGTACCATCGCCGGCGGACGGGCGCCTCGGCCACGGTGCGCGTGGCCTCGGGATCGCACAGGGCATTCCACTCGGCGCCGGGCTCGGGCGGATGAAAATGGCCGGCCATCAGCACCATCTCCCGCAAGAGCGACGGCAGCTCCGGATCGGACCGGAACAGCCGCGCCGCATTCGTGAGGGGGCCGATCGTGAGCAGGGTCAGTTCGCCGGGCCGGTCGCGCGCCGCTCGGGCCACGGCCCCCGCCATCCCGTCCGGGTCCGGCGGGAACGTCCGCTCGCGCTCGGGCCCGGTCAGCGCGGCCGCCTGCGGACACGCCGGCTGGCCCGGTCCCGACAAGGGCTCTCCGTAGCCCGCGTAAACGGGGACGTCGTCCCGGCCGGCGACGGAGGCCACCGCCGCCGCCACCCGCGCGCGGTCCTCCACGGGGCCGGTCACGGTCGAGACGCCCTCCAGGCGACAGTCCGGCCGGCGCAGCAGATACGCCAGCGCAAGGACGTCGTCGATGTCGCTGCCGGGATCGGTATCGAGCCAGACTCGCGTAGTGTTCATGATCCGGACAAGGATACCAAAGCCGCGCGAGGCGCGAAGACTAAAAACGGTGGGGTTTCCGACCCGGGGCCTGTTGCGTTCACGACCCCCGGGAGCCGAGAGGCGTGCAGCCGCGCGGAACAACCGCCGCTACGGTCCACGTTACGGAGCGTACCGGCGCCGCCGTACCAGCCACGCCACGCCCAGGCCGAGCGTGATGATGGCGGCCGGTTCGGGCACCGGCTCGGGCATCACGAACTGGAAGATGGCGAAGCTCTCCATTCCCGCCGGCACGGTCACCCACTGGTCGAAGGTTACTTCCGTGCCGTCGGCCAGCCCGCCGCCCCAGGAGACGGTCAGGTGATCGTCCGGCAGGTTCACTACTTCACACATCGACGGTTCCGGCGTAACGACCGGGCGTGGAGTCACGTCCGCCCGGCAGCTCCACCAGAGATCGTCGTAGTTTCCGCTGGGCACCCAGCCGCCCCCGCCGTCGGGAACCATCAGCACCTGGCGCCAGTTCGTGATCGTCCGGCCGACCACGCGCCAGTGCTCGACCACGTGGAGATGGTGGTAGGCGTCGGACCCGCCGACCTCGAACAGCTTGCCCAACGGGCCGGCGGGGGGCTCGTACTGCAGTTCGACGCGCTCGGTCGCGCTG
>CAZGEE010000388.1:0-2782 GCA_964525035.1 uncultured Anaerolineales bacterium | reverse complement strand
CCATTGTGCCATGACGAGGGCTTCTTGTTTACCTACAAACGTGACGTGCACCCGCTCACACCCGCGTCAGACGGCCGGCGCTGGAGGGCAGGGGACATCCACCGGGGAGGGAGCCGGTCAGATCAGGCCGTAGTCCTTCATCACCGCTTCGAGTCGCTTGCGGGTTTCCGCGCCCATCTCGCACATCGGGAGCCGCATCTCGGGAGAACACAATCCCATGAGCCCGGCCGCGGTCTTGACAGGGATGGGGTTGGTCTCGAAGAACATGGCCCGGCACAGCGGGAACAGCCGGGCGTGGAGCTTCCGGGCCGTGTCGAAATCGTTCCGCAGGGCCGCGGCGGTCATCTCGTGCATGTCCTTCGGCACCAGGTTCGCCACCACGCTGATGACCCCCTTGGCCCCGATGCCCATCAGGGGCAGCGTCAGGCTGTCGTCCCCCGAGAGGATCGTGATCTCGCACCGCGAAAGGATCTCGCTCGCCTGGTCCATCGAGCCCGAGGCTTCCTTTACCGCGACGATGTTCTCGAGCTTCGCCAGCCGCGCGACCGTCTCGGGCGCCAGGTTGACCCCCGTGCGGCCCGGGACGTTGTAGAGCACGATCGGCAGATCCACTTCCTCGGCGATCGTCGCGAAGTGACGGTACAGCCCTTCCTGGGTGGGCTTGTTGTAGTAGGGGCAGACCTGGAGCGTGGCCGTGGCCCCGGCCTTCCGGGCGAACGTCGTAAGCTCCAGTGCCTCGGCCGTGGCGTTGCCCCCGGTCCCGGCCACGACCGGCAGCCGCCCGTCGGCCTGCTCGACCACCGTCTCGATGATCTTCTCGTGCTCCTTGACCTCGACCGTGGGCGACTCGCCCGTCGTGCCGACCGGCACCAGGCCGTCGGTTCCCTGGTCGACGTGCCAGTCCACCAGTTCGCGGATCTTGGCGTAATCGACCTTCCCGTTCTGCTGAGGGGTGATCAGGGCGACGAGACTGCCTTGAAACACGGTCAATCCTCCTTGCGGGGTCGCGACTCTAAGGCCCCGGCGTTCGGGCCACCGTGACCAGGTCCTTCATTTCGCGGACGGCCTCGGCCAGGCCGGCGAAGACGGCCCGGCTGATGATGCTGTGGCCGATGTTGAGCTCCGAAAGGCCCGGGATCTCCGCCACGGGCCGGACGTTCGCGTAGTTGAGCCCGTGCCCGGCGTGGCACGTCAGGCCGAGGTCCAGCGCCGTCCGCGTCATCCCGGCCAGGGCGTTGAAGGTGGATTCTCGCTCCTCGTCCGTTCGTGCCTCGGCGTAGCGGCCGGTATGAAGCTCCACGGCGTCGGCCCCGCACCGGGCGGCGGCCTGCAGTTGCGCGGTCTCGGCGTCGACGAACAGGCTGACCTCGATCCCCGCCTGACGGAACCGCTCCGTGGCCTCGGCGACCCGCTCTTCCTGCCCGGCTACGTCGAGGCCCCCCTCGGTAGTCAGTTCCTGGCGGCGCTCCGGAACCAGCGTCACCTGGTCGGGCATGACGTCCAAAGCGATGGCGATGATTTCCTCGGCCAGGGCCATCTCCAGGTTGAGCTTGACCTGGACGACCTCCTTCATCGTTCGCAGGTCGCGGTCCTGGATGTGCCGGCGATCCTCCCGGAGGTGCAACGTGATGCCGTCGGCGCCGGCGAGCTGTGCCTCGACGGCGGCCCACACGGGATCCGGCTCCACGCCTCCGCGGGCCTGCCGGATCGTGGCCACGTGGTCGATGTTTACGCCGAGCGAAGGCATAGTCGTTTCTCCTGAGCCGCTTCGGGCTGCTCCCGGGGCCGAACGCCGCGCCGGGACCGTCAAAGGCGAATTATAACATGGGCCTGCAGCGTTGGGAAGTCCGGAGCTTGCGTGCACGGGCAAGGGAAGGGTATACTGCGACCTTTCAATTGCGGGAGGTGAGCCGATGATGATGCCGGTCGAGTTCGAAGGTCCGAACGGCGTGCTCCGCGGGACGCTTCATCTGCCGGAGGCGAAAGGACCGACGCCCGGTGTGCTGATGATGCACGGGTTCACGGGCCAGCGGATGGAGTGCACATTTCTGTTCGTGCAGCTTTCGCGTGCGCTGGAGGCGGCGGGGGTTGCGTCCTTCCGGTTTGATTTCTTCGGCAGCGGGGAAAGCGACGGGGACTTCATCGAGATGACCGCCTCGACCGAGCGCGCCGACGCGCTGGCGGCCCTTGATTTCTTCCGCCGCCACGAGGCGATCGATGCCGACCGCGTGGGCCTGCTCGGCATGTCCTTCGGCGGATTCATGACCGCCTGCACGGCGGGCGAGAGGCCGGATCAGGTCCGCGCGGCTGTTTTGCTTTCAGCGGCCGGCAATACACTGGTCCGGTGGCAGGAGCGCATGACCGACGACGAACGCCGGGCCCTGCGGGAACGCGGCTGGCTCGACCGTGGTGGTCTGCGCCAAAGCGCGCAGTTCATGGACGACCTGGAGAAACACCGGCCCTTCGACGAGATCGCGAAGTATCCCGGCCCCGTGCTGGTCGCCCACGGGACGGCGGACGAGACCGTTCCGCTGAGCGAGGCCGAGGAATACGTCCGCGTGCTGGAAGGCCGCGAACGGGGCGACACGGATCACCTGTTCGTCGAGGGCGCGAACCATCCCTGGGCGAACTGGGACCACCGCCAGGCGCTCCGTGAGCGGGCCACCGACTGGTTCCGAAAATACCTTTGATCGTTCTTCTCAGCCGGTCCCTTGACGAGAGCGGCGCGAGAATCCTGCTGGGCACTTCGCGGTTCGCAGGCCGTTGCTCGGGGTGTGTGGCG
>CAZGEE010000387.1:0-2783 GCA_964525035.1 uncultured Anaerolineales bacterium | reverse complement strand
TCGGCCTCACAACAAAGACCTTGCGAGTTCGAATCCCCGAGGGGACAATGCCATGGCCTCTCGACCAGGCGGGGGCGGGAGCGTGCAGGAGGACGCATTCCGCGAGCGAGGACGACAGCCGCGACCGCGTCTTGGGCATGCTCACGGGCAATTTTCGGGCAAGCTCGGCGTATGCCTCCGGCATGCGGCGGGGCGCCCTCGATGGACGGGTTGAAAACCCGCACGCCAAATGGCGCTGATCCGGGAAGAGGCTCAGAGCAGCCCGGGACTAACCTAACGGTAGACGCCTTGCCGGCGGGGCGTCAGCTTTTGCCTTGAGTATTGTAAACCTGGCTCTCGTGAAGGGATTTCGCGTGCAAAGGATTCGCGTCTCGGTGTGTGTCTGTGCCGCAGTATGCCTGGTATCCGGCGGGTGCGGACCCGGCGCCGAGAGTGGGGACGGGGACCTCTCTTCCGAACCCTACCACGTCTCGTCGGCGGGGATCGCCGGACCGGAGATCGTTCTCTGGCCGCCGGCCTGGGAACTGATGTACCACGAGGGCCCCGTCCGCCGCGACGTGCTGGCCCGCGAGTACCTGTCCCGCGTTCGCCGGGCGGGGGCCACGACCGTCATGGTCCGGGACGGCAGCCTCAACGACGTCCTGCCCTGGGCGACAGGCATGATTCGCCGCCACGGGCTGAGGGTCGCCCTTTCAGCCCTGCCCGGTCATCGGGGCGGCAAATCCCACCGTGCAATCCGCCCGCGGGGGCAAGTGCCTCAGAACCGAGCGGTGTACCACCAGGGCTACGTCCCCGGTCGGGACCGCCAGGCCGACCGCTATGCCGCGTGTCCTAACTACCGCGGGCCGCTCTACCAGGCCATGTTGCGCCGACTCGGCGCCTACGTCCGGGTCGCGCAGCCGGAGATGGTCGTCATGGACACGGAGATCTGGTACAGGCCCGAGGTCGTCGAGCGGCACTGCCCGGGGGCGATTCGCCGCTGTCCGCGCTGCCGCACCCACGACGGCTACCTGCGCGGCTGGTCCGACATCGGACATGACCTGATGGCCGCGGTCGAGAAGGCTCGGCCGGGAACCCGAACCTACTTCTTCGCTTCGTGGAATTGGTCCGCCCTGAAACCTTCCAGTCGCCGGCACTCCGTCGCCGCCTGGTGGCCGGGCGACGTCGGCAGCGCGCCGTCACCGAACGTCTATTACGTGTTCCGCGATGGACGCGACGCAGTAAAAAAAACGCGGGAACTTGCGGCCGACATCCCTATGAAGGGCGCCTGGCCGTGGGTCATAACCCGGGTCAACCCCGACGACCGGGAGTCCCGGCCGGTGAATCCGCAGCGTTTCGGGGCGGTGTGCGGCGAACTGTTCCGCGCCGGGGCCGCGGGTCTGTTCATTTACCCGGGACCGAGTGTGGCCGGCCGGAACAGAGACGACGACGTACGGTACCGGCAGATTCAGGCTGCGGCCGAGGCGGCCAAGGAAGTTCCCCGACGCTGACTGGGGCGGACAGCCTGTGCATTGACCTCGGCCAAGTCGGATTCTGATACAGGTTTTTCTTCCGATTCGCCCTATGTAAACTCCGGTCACACCGATCGGCCTGGACGGGAAGAGGGTGTGCCGCGAATGAGGAACAGCTTCTCGGCCGTCGTGGGGTCCGTCTGCGGATCGGCTCCTTGCTCGTGGGCTCCGATGCCACAGGGCCAAAAGTTCGCCCCGAGCCCGATGCTCAAACCTATCGTGGGTCGCGGATCGGCCTGACCGGAAGGAAACGATGGCGCCTCGTGTCAGAGCACGACGTGAGCCGCCGCCTCTCGTCCCGGGCGGGAGGTACGGCACGTCCTTCCGAGCGTGCCTTGCCAGACCCTCAACGGCCCCGCATCCCTCGCAAGGGCAGTCTCCCGCCGGAAGCGGACAAACCATGCCAACACGGCGCTGCAGCCTGTGCGAGCAGGGTTGCGAGCGCGGCAACAAGGCGATCTTAGGGCTCAGCGTTTCGCTGCAGCCCCGGCCCAAGGCGGTGTAACCGGCTTTTTACGGCGGTGCGTGCAGGCTTAACGCGACACTTCGTGCCTCGGAGCAGGTTCAAAGCATAGGCTGAGTCATTCGGCCGTTCGTCACCCTTCCATTAATGGAGGCAAAGTCATGAAGTTTACACGCGGCACCCCGTTCGTGCTGCTGACGGTGGCCGTATTGGCTTTCCTTGTCACCGTGCGGAATGACATATTGTGGGCCGCTGCCGACGTCATCTTCACGAAGGACAACGCGCCGAAGATACCGAAGCCGGAGGACCTCCCGGAGGAAGCGAGCATCTCGCAGCACGGCATCACGTGGACGTTCGCCGAGCCCGCACGCGTCGCGAAGTTCGTCAACGGCGACTACTACGTGGTGGGCCCGGCGACGGTGGCGGAAATCACCCCGGCCCCGGCCGACGGTCGGAACGGGTCGACGATGAACATTCCGATCGCGCGCGGCAAGAGCGAGAGCAAGCTCGGCTTCGACGATCGCATTCCCCACGGGCGATACGACCCGAAGCTCTTCCAGAGGCCTCCGTTTACCATGAAACCCGGCGACGTGCTTTTCTCCAGCATCAGTTTCGCGCGGGTCGAGGCGATTCGGCCCATGCTGGCTCGTTCGCGGTCGCATCGCACGAAGGAGCATAGCCCGGTTCGCACCGTCGCCGTCCTGACGTGCCTGGCAAGGCCCGTCCCGCCGGACGCCTTCCGGCCGGGCTATTCGGACCCCGGGCGAAGGGTGTACCTGGCCCGCAACCTGCGCCGCGACCGGTTGCCC
>CAZGEE010000386.1:0-2784 GCA_964525035.1 uncultured Anaerolineales bacterium | reverse complement strand
GGGACAACGTTCGATGCGCGTTGCACTGGTCAATCCTATCGCCCGCCGGTCCGAGGGGTACCACACCGCCGGCGAGGTCCTGCCGCAGCTCGGTCTGCAGGTGCTGGCGCACCTGACGCCGCCGGAGCACACGGTGGAGATCATCGACGAGGCGTTCGGAACCGAGGACACCGGCCGGGTGCTTCGGCCCGACCGGTACGACCTGGTCGGCGTGACGGCCTACACGAGCAGCGCGCCGCGGGCGTACGAGGTGGCGACGATGTGTCGCGAGCGCGGCATTCCGTGCATCATGGGCGGCACGCACGCGTGGGCCATGCCCGAGGAGGCGGCGCGGTATTTCGACTCGGTGGCCGTGGGCGAGTGCGACGACCTCTGGCCCGGGATCCTTGCCGACGCCGCGGCAGGCCGGCTGCAGGCCCGTTACGACGGCCGGCTGGCCGACCTGTCGGCCGGGCACGGCGGAGCCGCGCAGGGCCACCAGCCGATCAATGGGCGCTACACCCGGGCGTGCATCCAGACGTCCCGCGGGTGCCCGATCGGGTGCGACTTCTGCAGCGTAACCCGTTTCTGCGGGCCCAGGATCCGCCGCCGCCCGATTGCCGACATCGTCGACGAGTGGAACCGGATGGATTGCGACCAGGTCTTCGTCGTCGACGACAACTTCTTCGGCATCGGGCCGGACCAGGTCGAATGGTCCCGGGAACTGTTGCGGACCTTGTTGCGGCACGGCAAGAGGCGGTACTGGTTCAGCCAGACCAGCGTCAACATCGGCAGCGAGGTCGAGACGCTCCGGCTCGCCTACAAAGCCGGCTGCCGGGGAATGCTCGTCGGGCTGGAATCGTTCAACGAGGGCAACCTGAAGAGCTTCAAGAAAGGGGTGAACCGGAACCTGCTGAGCAACTACCGTGGGCTCGTCGACGGGTTCCACCGGGCCGGGCTGGCCGTGTTCGGGTGCCTCATTATCGGCGGCGACGAGGACACCGAGGACACGGTGGCCGAGACCGCGCTTCGGGCTGTCCAACTCGGCGTGGACATCATCCAGATCACGAACCTGACGCCTCTGCCCGGAACCGAAATGTACGAGCGGTGGATGGAGGAGGGACGGATTTTCGCGACCAACTACCCGGAGGACTGGGAGCGCTACAGTTTCACCGAAACGGTCTACAATCCCCGGCGGATGACCGCCGCGCAACTGGACGAGCGGATTCACGAGCTTCGTCTCGCGGCGGCCGAACTGCCCTGGGTCTGGAAGCGCACGGTTCATGCCCTGCTGCGGACGCGGTCGCCGACCACGGCGGCGTTCGTGCACTCGGCCAACAAGGGATGGGCCCGCCTGGCCCGTCAGCAGATGGTTCGGGATGCCGCATCCTTCGACGACGTCGTCTCGACCGACGGGCGTGCGGACAAACTCCGCAAGGCCTTCTCGCTTTTCCCCGGCCGCGTCTGAGTGTTTGCCCGTGTGGTGTTCGGCCCGGCGGTTGAGTCCCCGTGCGATCCCCTGTATGATGCCTCCCGCTTGGTAGCCCCATGATCTTGAACCTCGAATTGAGAGTGTTGTCATGACGGACGCCTGCGAACGCGCCCCCATCTCCGCCCGTTTCCCGGACCTCGAAGGCAAGGTGGCCGTCGTCACCGGGGCGACGCGCGGCATCGGGCGGGCGACGGCCCGGTTCCTCGCTGACCAGGGCATGAAGGTGGTGCTGACCGGACGCTCCGCCGAGGACGGAGAGGCCGTGCTCAACGAGCTCCGCGAGCGCGGCCACACGTGCCGTTGGGTCACCGCCGACCTGGCGACCGCCGACGGGGCCGACCGGGTGTTCGAGACCGCGCTGGAGGCCTTCGCGGGCGTGGACCTGCTGGTCAACAACGCGGCCAGCCGGTCGTCGCGCGACTTTCTGCGCCTCGATCCGGAGGTCTACCGCCGGTTCGAGGAAAACGTGCGGATGGTCTACGAGTTGAGCCTGCGGGTGGCCCGGCACATGGCCGAAGGCGATCGCGGCGGAGTAATCGTCCACGTCAGCTCCGTGGGCGGCTTGCGCGGCCACCGAGGCATGGCCGGCTACGACGCAAGCAAGGGGGCGGTCGATGCCCTGACCCGTTCGATGGCCATGGACCTTGCGCCTCACGGAATCCGCGTCAACGCCGTGGCGCCCGGGTTGACCCTGAGCGAGGAACTCAAGGAGCGGATCGGAAGCCGGCTGCCCGGTAAGGTGCGTCACATCCCGCTCGGGCGCGAGGCCGACTGCGAGGAAGTCGCCGCCGCGGTGGCCTTTCTCGCCAGCGACGCCGGACGCTACATCACCGGACAGGTTCTGTACGTCGACGGCGGACTCTCGGTGCAGCTTACTCCGCCGGGCATCCATGTGTGACCTGGGAAAGCGGAAAGGCGGTGCCGCTGATGAGCACGCTGAGGATCGAGAAGGTCGAGACGTTCCTGACGCAGCCGGGCAGCCAGCGGCTGGTCGTGGTCCGCGTCCGGACAAGCGAGCCGGGCCTCGACGGCCTGGGCTGCGCGACCTTCACGCAGCGGCACGAGGCGGTCCGCGCCGCCCTGGAGCACCACGTCGGACCGTTTGTCACGGGCAAGGATCCCCGGCGGATCGAGGACCTGTGGCACACGGGGATGGTCAACGGCTACTGGCGCAACGGTCCCGTGCTGAACAACGCCGTCAGCGGCGTGGACATGGCCCTGTGGGATATCAAGGGCAAGCTGGCCGGGATGCCCTGCTACGAGCTCTGGGGCGGACCGTGCCGGCCGGCCGCCGCGGTCTACGTCCACGCCGG
>CAZGEE010000385.1:336-2784 GCA_964525035.1 uncultured Anaerolineales bacterium | reverse complement strand
GGGGCCTTGCGCACCGCGTCCCACCGCGGGAACCTCCGCTTCAGCCGCCGGAACGCCTCGCTGGAGTTGCGGTCGCTGGTGTTCTGGCTCAGAATCGTGGCCACGAGCTGGTCGAGCCCGCTCCGGCCGTCGGCGCGCCAACGGCGCCGCCCGTACGTCTTCTCCAGCCGCTTCACCAGGGCGTCGATTCGTAAAGGAGCCCGCGCCTTCGCCGACGTTCCGCTCACGAGCCCGCCTCCCGCCGATGCCGTGCCCCGGTCAGGCGGACGATCAAGACGCCCAGCTCATACAGACCCCACATCGGGATCGCCAGCGCCACTTGGCTGAACACGTCGGGCGGGGTCACCAGGGCGGCCGCGGCCACCAGGGCGACGATCACGTGCCGGCGGTAGCGCCGGAAGGTGTCGACACCGACCAGTCCCGTTCTCCCGAGGAAGTAGACCACCAGGGGCAGCTCGAACATCAGCCCGAACACCAACATCAGCAGGATGGCGAAATGAACGTACGCGTCCAGCAGGGTGTTGGTCGTCATCATCGGCTCGGCCCCTTGCGCGGCGAGAAACGCGTTGAAGTCGGTGCCAAATTTATAAAGGAAATGGATCACGACGGGGTAGACCACGAAGTAGAAGAACGCGGTTCCCACGGCAAAGAGCCCCACGCTGACCGGCGCGAGAATCCGGACGCAGCGCCGCTCGCGCGGATACAGTCCCGACGCGACGAAGGCCCAGGCCTGGCCCAGACTCCACGGCAGGGTCACCAGGATTCCCGCGACGAGCGAGATCAGCATCGAGGTAACGAATGCGGCGTACGGCGTGGAGAAGCTGAAGTCCACGTCCACGGGCTCGATCACGAGGAGGTCCCACCCGAACAATCGCCAGTGGGGATACGGAGGCCGGATCACCAGCTCGAGCAGCCGCTCGCGGAAGAAGGCGAAACAGACCGCGAATCCCACGGCCGGGCCGGCCAGCGCATAGAGCAGGCGCCGCCGCAGTTCCTCCAAGTGCTCGCTGAAGCTCATCCGCTTGGAATCGTTCTCCGCCGACACAGGCGTTCTCCCGGGCGGGGCCTATGAAGCGGAGGTATTATGCGGCGCCGGCCTCGATCCGCCAAGGAATTATCGGAGCCCGGGCAAAGACTCGGCCGGCCTCCCGAGGCAGAGAAGCCGGCCGAGTGAATTCGATGCAACGTCCGCCTAGCGCGCCGCATCAGTCATATTCATCGTCGTCGTCATCATCATCGTCATCGTCGTCATCGTCGTCATCGTCATCGTCGTCCTCCCCCTTGCCGGTCTGGACGACGCGGCCCCCACGGCGAGGTCTTTCCCGGGCCATCCGCGCCTGCAGATCCTGGAACGCGCGGACGATCTCGTCCTTCAATACCTCAATCTCGGGGTATTTCGCATCCACCTCCCGAGCCCGTTTGAGGTACCCGACGGCCTTTCGGAGGCCGGGGAGACTTTCCCCGCCGAGTTCCACGCAGACGCTCGAGGCCTTGCAGTACATACTGCAAACGTTGTCCTTGTAGCGATCCCCGTACGTGCGAAGGAGCGTCCGTTTGGTGTTCTCGTCCTTGATATGCTTGGCCAGCCCCTCGACGTCTTTAAGCACCCCGTGATACATGCCGGCTGCCTTCTCGTACAGCCTGATGGAGTGCTGCTTTTTCAGTCGCCTGGCCTTCCCGTCGTAGGCTTCCTGGGCCTTCTCGGCGATTTCATCGGCCTCCTTGGCGTCCTTCTGAATTTTCTCGAGCCGTCGGGCCTGGAGCCGACTGAGAGCTTTGTCGAGATCTACCTTCTCCTCGGGCTGGTCCGATTGGCCCTCCTCGGATTTCTCGCCCCCGGCCCCTTCCTCCGACTCCTTGCTCTCGTCCTTATCGCCCCAGTCAATTCCGAGATACTTCTCGGCATCCTTGTCCTGGTCGCCTTCCGTTTCCTCGGCCTGCACACGAGCGGGAACCACCGCAACGACCAGCCCGCCGACCAGGAACATGACGATCACCGTAACCAGCATTCTGCGTCTCATGGGTTCTCCTCCAATCGGAAGCCCCGTATGCCCCCTGCCACGTATTGTAACGACCCGCACCAAGACTTATTCTAGGAATTCCAGCGCGACCTTCAAAGGTCAAATCCGGATTTCCGGGAAGGTTTGCAAGCCGCCCCATGACAAAAACCGCCGGGAAGCGTAAAATAGGCCGCGCGAGTACTTTCGGGAGCCTTCTATGCATTGGATCGCAAATTGGGCCTGGCGGACATGCTTGGCCGCTTTTCTGGCCGCGTGTCCAGCCACAGGCTTTCTCGAAGAGGCCTTGGCCGCTCCGGAACCAACCGAGGATCGTGTCCTGGTCGCAGAGCGGCATCGCGTGGAACAGATCCAGCGCGTGGCCCCGACGGTCGTCAGCGTGTTCCGCGTGGACCCCGACACGGGGGAGGTTGCGGCCGGCATCGGCAGC
>CAZGEE010000385.1:0-326 GCA_964525035.1 uncultured Anaerolineales bacterium | reverse complement strand
CATTTCGCCCGACGGCTTCGCCCTGACCAACTACCACGTGACCCGGTCCTCGAAAGCCCTGCGGGTCGGGCTTCCGGGCGGCACCGTCCGACCGGCCCGGCTCCTCGGAACCGACCCGGCGGGGGATATCGCCCTGATCCGGATCGACGCGCCGGATCCCCTGCCCCATGCCCGTCTCGGGGACAGCCGGCAACTCGAGGTCGGCCAACGAGTTCTCGCCATGGGGAACCCCTTCCTGCTGGCTACGGACTTCAACCCGACGGTGAGCCTCGGCGTGGTCAGCGGACTCCATCGCTACCTCCCGGGCGCGGGCCGAATGCACCAGG
>CAZGEE010000384.1:0-2785 GCA_964525035.1 uncultured Anaerolineales bacterium | reverse complement strand
CTGGCTCGCGAATCGGCCGTGGCCGAGGGCGCCAGCAGGCACACGACCGGCAGCAGCGCCGTCTCCTCCAGGCACTTCACGATCCGGATGGCGTCGCCGAGCGCCAGCTCACTCCGGCTGGTCTCCAGCAGCACCACGTCGGCCTGCTCGGCCTTGAGCACGGCCATGGCCGAGAGCACGTCCGGCGACGTCAGCGTCTCGAAATCGGTCCCGTCGAGCAGGGCTTCGATTTCCGCCGCCCGCTGCTCCTCCCCGGTGATGATGAGAACCTTCGGATGTACGGCCAAGGCGATCCTCCCCCCCGCTTCTATTTGTTTTCCCGTCGGGCAGCCTGCCCGCAACAAAGAGTATCGCCAAACGCCGCGGAGGCAAAAGGGCAAATCGCAGACCAGGATGAGGAGGCGTAACTCAAGTCCTTACAATCGCTTAGCAGAACTCTGCGCCCGCTCGACATTCCTCGTCCCGTGAAGGAGCACCTCAAAAAGAAGGCGAATTTTCCGCCCCGAGGCTCTCCTGACGAGCCGAACGCAGGCTGGGTCGAGCGAAGGCCCGGGAAAGGTCGTGTTGACCGTCCCGCCCGCCCGGAGTACGATGGCCGGGAGACAATCACACGGAGCCCGATGCGGAAGGAGGTTCGAAGGCGGTTTCCGCGAATGTCTCGGAGTTGCTCGCCCAAGAGGAGGCCTTTTCGGCGCTGAAAACGGCCCTGGAACGTGACCGAGCCGTGATCGCCGAAGGGTTGTGGGGAAGTTCCGCGCGCGCCCTGGCCGCGGCTGCCATCCAACGCGGCGGACCTTCGGTCACGCTGTACTGCGTGGCCCACATCGACCAGGCCGAGGACGTTCGCGACGAGCTTTCCTTCTTCACCGGCCGCCCGGTCGCCCTGTTTCCCGCCTGGGAGTCCTACCCCCGCGAGAGCGACGTCAGCGACGAGGTACTCGCGGGGCGGCTCAGCGTGCTGAAAATTCTGGAGGGCTTCGCGCAGGAAGCCCAAGCCGCCGAGGGCCTCGTGATCGTGGCCCCCGTCCAGGCGCTGCTTCAGCCGGTCCCCGCCCGAGATCGCCTCAACGAGAACACCCTGACACTCGAGGTCGGGCAGGAGCGGGACCCGGAGCGGCTCCGGGTCTGGCTGGTCGAACGAGGATTCCAGCCGGCGGACCTGATCAACGCACCCGGCGAGTTCAGCGCCCGCGGCGGGATCGTGGACGTCTATCCACCGGCCTCGTCCCGCCCCTTGCGCGTCGAGTTCTTCGGGGACAGCGTCGAGAGCATCCGCACGTTCGACCCGGCCACCCAGCGAAGCGTGGACGAGCTGTCCTCGGCGGCGATCACGTTCCTTCCGCCCGGACAGACGGCGCCGAAGAACACCTGCACGTTGCTTCACTACCTGCCCGAAGAGACCCTCGCCATCTGGCAGGATCCTCTCGAGGTGGCGGAGATGGGCCGCAGCTTCGTCGCCCGGCTCGCCAGCCCGGTGGGCGTCTACGAGTACGAGGGGATTGCCCGGCAGCGGGAAGCCTTCCGGAAACTCGATCTGTGGAGCTTCACCGCCGCCGGCGGGGAGGCCTCGCGCCACGCCTTCAACGTCCGTTCCGTCCAGCGGTTCTCCGGCAAGGTCGAACAGACCCGCGAGGAACTGGCGGCCGTGGCGGCCGAGAACGACGTGCTGGTCTTCTGCGACAACGAGGGTGAGCAACAGCGGCTCGTGGAGTTGCTGATCGAAATACCGGACGAGGTCCGCGAGCGGATCACCCTGGCCCTCGGGATGCTCCTCGAAGGATTCCACCTGGCCGCCGCGGGCGTCTTGGTCACCAGCAACCACGAGCTCTTTCAGCGGTACCGCGTTCGTCGACGCATGGCGTCTCGGCCCGAGTCCCGACCCATCGATTCGTTCCTCGAGCTCGGGAAGGGCGACCTGGTCGTTCACCTGGCCCATGGCATCGCGCGCTATCTCGGGGTAAAGACCCTGACCCAGGGCGGCAAGACCGAGGACTTTCTCACGCTGGAGTTCCGCGAGGGAGCCAAGCTCTACGTCCCGGCGTCCCACGTTCACCTGGTGCAGAAGTACGTGGGCGGCTTCAAGGGCAAGGCCAACCTGAGCAAGCTCGGCGGCAAGGCCTGGGCGCAGAAGAAGCAGCGCGTGAAGGAGGCGGTGCGCGACCTGGCCCAGGAACTGCTGGAGACCGAGGCCGCGCGGGCCACCCGCCCCGGACACGCGTTCCCTTCCGACACGCTCTGGATGCGCGAGTTCGAGGCCAGCTTCCCCTACTCGGAAACGGACGACCAGCTCGCGGCCATGGAGGAGATCAAGCGCGACATGGCCGCGCCGCGCGCAATGGAACGGCTCATCTGCGGGGACGTCGGCTACGGGAAGACCGAGCTGGCCATCCGGGCGGCCTTCAAGGCGGCCGAGGCCGGCAAGCAGTCCGCCGTGCTCGTGCCCACCACGGTCCTGGCCGACCAGCACGGCCGGACGTTCCGCGAGCGCCTGGCGGACTACCCGGTCACGGTGGAGGTGATCAGCCGGTTTCTCTCGCGCGGCCAGCAGCGCGAAGTGCTCGACCGCCTCCGCAAGGGGGTTGTCGACGTGCTCATCGGGACCCACCGGTTGCTCTCGGGCGACGTGGACTTCGCCGACCTGGGCCTGCTGGTGATCGACGAGGAGCAGCGGTTCGGCGTCGAGCACAAGGAGCGGATGAAACGATTCCGCCGGACCGTGGACACGCTGACGCTGACGGCCACGCCGATCCCGCGGACCCTGCACATGAGCCTGCTGGGGATTCGC